>JAHJLU010000481.1 GCA_018821745.1 Myxococcota bacterium
ATCTAGGCCCGGCGCCAGTATGAAGAAGAGATGCGCCGGCGCCGCCACAGGGCCCTCAAGATCTGCTATATTCTCAAAAGCAGCGCTGTCACATGGAAGCTGTGCAGACAGTTCACCGACAACGACACCAGGCGCGCCTGTGTTCTTAAGGGGCCCTACTACAAGCCCTGCTGGGGAACCCACCTGACCTCGGTCACCAGAGAGCGCATGAAAAAGCCAAAGCCCCTGCCGGTGAGGGTGGTAAAGGTGGTGAAGCAGAAGCCCGCGGTTGCCCCAAAGCCCCGTCCCGTGGTGAAAAACCCCACACCGGTGGTCAAACGCATCCCCGAACCCACTGGTCCACCCCCCCAGCCCCTCAAGGACAAACGTCCCCCCAAGCCCTCACTCAATGCCGCATGGGTCCACGGTTTCTATAAATGGAACGGTGCTGCCTGGTACTGGTTCCACGGCTTCTGGCGGGTCCCCCAAAAAGACATCCTGGCACGAAAGACCCAAAAAGCGCCCAAACTGCCTCCTCCCCCCAGGGTGGAACTGACGACACCGCCTCCCTACCCCGGGGCTGTATATACCAAGGGATACTGGATGTGGTCCGGTGGCCGCTTCATCTGGATTCCCGGTCGCTGGGCCCTCCCCCGGGGCCTCCAGTATCGCTGGCAACCACCCCGATGGCAGCGCACTCCCCACGGTATTTACTTCGTCCCCGGAGGCTGGGTCCCCCGCTGAGAAGCAGTCCCCCCTTTCTTCCCCAGAGCACCCGGGCACCGTTGCACACCGATTGAATCTGCTGTATATTTCCCCAGTAACACACTTTTACAGCCTCGCAAAGGAGCACTCCCGTGAGCTTAAGGCACCTGATCCCCACCATAATCCTGCTTTTCTCTGCCTGTACCCACGGCCAAGGTGCTACGCTGCCACGCTGTCCGCGGGTTCTGCCCACCATCACTGGAGCCCGTATCCTCCATGGAACCGGATCCACCCTCACCCAGGCCCGGGAAAAGGCATTGTCCCCACAGGATACCAGACTGAAGGCCCTGACCGCGCTGTGGGCGAAGGAAGATCTCCTCTATCCCCCGGAAAACGCCCTGAACAAGCGCGCCAAAAGCCGCAAGGGGCTCTTCATTGAATATCTGGACCACCTCAATCAACTCTCCCACCAGTGCGAGCCTGTGAAACAGTGTACCATGGGCAAGGGCGCGGCCGTCCACGCCTGGCTCCACTGCAAGCCCCTTCAGCGCCTTGAGGACCAACTCCAAAGGCTGGTCACCCGCCTGGCCTCCAGACTGCCTCCCTGGGCAAAGGTGGCGGTCTATCCCCTCACTCTCTCGCCCACCCCCTCCATGGGCAGCCTCCTCTTCTCCCAGCTCGTCGAAGATGCCCTCTTCACCTCGGAGCGCATGCGCGGCCTGAAGCTCATCCGCTATAACTACCCCGGGCAGCTCATCTGGGATCTGACCGCCCACTCCAACGTTGATCAAGGCGTCACATGGGCCCGCGACGCACATTACCTCCTACGATTTGCCATCACCGCCGCGTCGGTTCAGTGGCTGCTTGTCTCCCTGAAGCAGCGATTTCCGCGAATCCTTGAGCGTGGCACGCTCACACTGCCCGCGCCCATGGCCACCTTCCTGAAAACCCGGGGGCTCCCCGTGGAGACCACCCCCGCGGCTCCGTGCAGCACCGCCCTGTGCCACGGAGAGCGTGCCCTTGTGGCCTACATCAGGGATCCGCAGGGCAAGGGGCCCAAACAGCTCCTGACCGCCTGCAAAAAGGGTTTCCACGACACCTGTGTGCTCTCGGTGACCCTCACCGCACACAAGCACAAGGGAGACATCAAGGCGCTTGATGCCGCCATGGCGCTGGTTTCTCCCGGTTGCAAAGCAGGCCATCAGCGTTCCTGCACCGCCCGCGGGATTCTGCACCTCTCCCGGGCGACCGCCATCCTCGCGAACTTTCTGGTCTCGGGAAAAGGTGACGGCAAAAAAATGGGCATTGCGTCCATGGGCGAGCGTCTCAAGGCCGTGGAACAGTTCGAATCCTCCTGCATCAAGGGTGAGCCCCATGCATGCATCAAAAAGGCCCGGCTGCTCAATTCCGGCAACGTCATGGAGACACTGGCTCAAAAGAGCAGGCTCTATTATCGGGCCTGCGACGCCGGCGCTCCCCGTGGCTGCGCCGAGGCCGGGTGTTTCCCCTGCTACCTCTCCCTGATGAACGCCAAATCCCTCAACCCCTACGGAAAACCCCAGTACGACCGCTACAAAGCCATGGTGGCAAAGAGCTGCCGAAACGGAAGACCCGGAGGGTGCCTCACCCTGGGCCAGCAGGATAATTTACCCGCAAAACAGCGACTCACGGCCTTCGAGCAGGCCTGTGCCTGGGGATACACCTCCGTGTGCTTTGGTGCCGGCAGCGGCAACCTCAACGGTAACATAGTCAAGACCCCCGACCGGTTCCGTGCATTGCGCTTCTTCACCCTGGGCTGCGACGACGACCATGGGGCCAGCTGCATCGCACTGGCGGACAACCTCATGGAGCTGGGACAGACGCTCAGAGCGGTGAAGACCCTCGCCTCCTCCTGCGAAAAAAATCAGCATGAGGCGTGCCTGAAGCTGGGGATCATCAAGGAGGAAGGAATCCACACCCTCAAGAACACTGTGGCCGCCGGGTCCCTCTACGAAAAAGCGGCAAAGATCAAGGAGACCGATGATGACTCCCGGGCCATAAAATACCGCGCCTTCACCAGACTGGGGCTCCTCTACACATCGGGCATCGGCGTACTCTCCAACACTGCGCATGGCGAGAAGCTCCTCAAATCCGCCTGTGACGGGGGCAGCAATCTTGGGTGTCACCACATGGCCCTCCTCCAGCTGGGGAGAAACCCCAAGTCACAATCGGCTCCCCTGTCGCTTCTGGAGAAGACCTGCGAGAAAGGCTTCGCCCCTTCCTGCAAGTGGCTCTTTGGCTACCACACAAAGCTCTCTGAACATAAGAAGGCAGCGGCAGCCCTGGTCAAGGCCTGTGGCGGCGGAGACGGCGACGCCTGTTTCGACGCGGCGCTCCTCTTCGGTGAAGGGAAAAAGGTGCCCCTCAACACGGATGCCGCCTTCAAACTCATGAGCCACGGCTGTGCCAACCTGGGTGAGCGGCGCTGCTGCATCACCATCGCCAATCACCTCCACAGTGTGGCACCCAAACAAAACAAACCGGAGGTGCTGAGGCTGCTCATGCTCCTGTGCGGCAACGCAGATGTCCAGGCCTGCGTCATCTCTGCCTCCCTCGAGAAAACCACGGCGACGGTCCGCAAGCGGCTGAACACCCTGTGCAAACGGGGAAATATCAAGAGCTGCATGTCCCTGGCCCAACTGCTCGGGGGTATCGCCCCCTTTCCCCGGGAACCGAAAAAGTCAGCTAAATTCACCAAACTGGCCTGTGACGCGGGCAACATCCAGTACTGCGTCATGCTGGGCTTTAAACACTTTGAGGGCTTTGGGGTGAAGAAGGATCATGCCATCGCCTTCGGGTACTATAAAAAGGCCTGTGACCGGGGATACGCCGTTGGGTGCAATAACCTGGGCTGGGCCTACGAGCGGAGCCCCAAATACAGGGACCTCCCCAAGGCGCTGATGTACTACGAGATGTCCTGCCGCGCCGGGTACGCCGAGGGGTGCAACAACGCGGGCAATGTCTATCTTTTTGATGCCCTC
>JAHJLU010000482.1 GCA_018821745.1 Myxococcota bacterium
AGAGAGCCCGGGGGAGGGACTGCTCCATCGGCGGGCCATACCTCCTCTGACAAAAAGTTGTATCGGGAGGCCATGGAGCACTTCAAGCGCCATCAACTGGCCGTTGCGATGATCTGGTTTGGCAAACTGATCAAGCAGTATCCGGGCTCCTCTCTGAAGGGAAACGCCCTTTTCTGGCAGGGTGAGTGTTATTACGGTATGAAAAAGTATTCGCTCGCTATGGCGAGATACCAGGAGGTTCTGAAAAAATTCAGCACCCATGCCAAGGCGCCCGATGCGTTGTTTAAAATGGCAATGAGCCGTTTGCGTTCGGGAAGCAAGAAGTCGGGAAGAACACTCCTTGCGAGGGTTCTCGAACTGTATCCCAACTCGGCTGTGGCATCCAAGGCCTCACGAGAGCTGGAAAGAACGAGGGACTGACATGAACATCTTATTATCCATCATCGTTTTGACCACCCATTACAGTGCTCAGACAGGAACAGTTCCGGGCACCTTTCCCCCGGTTCCTAAAAAATACTGGGTCCCTGTTCAACAGCCGACTCCCGCGACAGTTGAACCAACCGGGCGAAGAATGACAATAACCAAAGGTCGAAAGCAGATTGACAGTGACAGTGGTGACAAGACCGACTACGGACCCATGACAGAGTCGGGGATCGTACGATGGTCCGGGTCGAAAAATTTTCACGTAGTCAAAAACGGCGAGACCTTGTGGGATCTGGCAAAAAAATATTTCGGCAACAATTGGATTTGGCCACGTTTGTGGTCATGGAATCCCCACATCACCAATCCCCATTGGCTCTTCCCCGGGACTCGTATATGGCTGACGGGCTCCCAGCGAGTGAAAAAAGCGGTGAGCTCGAGGCCGGGATTCTTCGGGCTCAGTGTAACCTCCGGAACTGTCCGCCTCAAACGCAAAGGGTTTATTCAGGAAGAAGAACTGGCCAAGAGCTCGGTTGTTATCGGCTCCGCGGAGGAAAAGACGCTCTTGAGTGTGGGTGATATCATTTATTTGAAGCAACCCGAGGATGAGAAGAAAAAGTTCATCGTGGGAGAGAGATACATGGTGTACCGGCCAACGGAGAAAATTCTTTACAAGCCCACAAAGAAGCCGAAAAAAGGGTCAAAGAAAAAGAAAGAGAAGCCGGAAAAAATCGGTCGCCTGGTCCAGATTCTCGGTGAGGTGATAATCCGGGAAGTCCGACCCAAAAAGGTGCTCAGGGCCCAGATAGTATCGTCCCTTTACACAATCAAGAGAAAAGATAAGGTGGGAACTCCCCTCACTACTTATAATAATGTGACGCCCAGGCCCGTTCCACTGGAAAAACGGGTAGTCGGCAAGATTATCCATGCGATAGAAAACCGGGCGATGCTCAGCCCGGGCAGTATCGTGCTGATCGATCTGGGGACAGACAAGGGTATGTCCCGCGGCGCGGTATTGAAAATTCTCATCCGCGGAGACGGCCTGTATGCCAATCTTCACCCCATGGATCCCGGGAAGAAAAATGACAAGGCTTTTCCTTATGAGAGCAAGGGCACGCTTATCGTATTTCATGCAACCAAATATTATTCGCTGGCCATGATTTCAAAAACAGAGAAAGCAGTCAACATTGGCGATGTTATCGCCTACGGTGATTTCCCTGACAGGAAGAAACCCGACGACGAGAAGTCTGCCACTGTGGAATCAGAGAAGTACGAAGAGGTGGAGTAGGGCACTCCTTCCATGGCAGTCGATTGACGTCACACTCCAGGACCCTGACCAGCTTGCCATACTCTTGAAAGTCATGTCCCGGTGGTTTTTCCCGCTTTTTCTTGACACTTGCTGGATCTCATATACCATCTTGTTTGGATTCATCGACGCCTGCCAGTCTCCCTGTGGATCTTCAAGCCTTGCGGGTAGTTGATGAGATGAGGATGCCCGCTATGAAAAAACTGCTGGATATTGCTACAGAGCTTTTTCCACCATCGAGAAAGGGTAGATAAGCAGTATGCGTCTATGTCCCAATTGTAACAGTGAGGTCGGTCCCGGCAATAAATTCTGCGGCAGCTGTGGCGGAAAAATGGATGCCGGTGGCAAATCAGCCAAGGCCAAGACCATAATGTTCAGCCAGTTTCAGCAAAAAATGGCGAGACTGGTGCTCATTAAAGGCAGCGGCCAGGATGGCACAACTTTTTACATCCCCAGCGGGGAACACATCATCGGCAGAACCGAAGGGCAGATACGGTCTGAACAGCCGGACCTGTTCCTCAGCCCTGCCCATGCGCAGTTCGTTTTTGACGGGGATCTGCTGGTTATCCATGATTTGGAGAGCCGCAACGGAGTGTTCATCCGGATCAAGGAGGAAGTCTACCTGAGCCCAGGTGATATCTTCATGCTGGGAAAACAGGTTTTTCGTCTCATTGAATCCCAGGATTACAACGATCCCGTTCCCGAAGAAGACGGAACCTATTTTTATTACACCCCTCATATGCCCTCCAAGTTTCTTCTGGTGAGAATGCTTCAGGGCGGTATCGATGGTGATATATATCGGGCCGAGGAAAATGTGATCACTATTGGTCGTGAGGGGAACGCCGTGGATTTTCCATCCGATCCATTCATTTCCGGAAACCATGCGCGTATCGAGTACACTTCCGACGGGTATAAGCTCACGGATTTGAATTCCAGGAACGGTACGTTCTTCAGAATTAAAGAGCAACGGTCTCTGTACCATGGGGATTTCGTTTACATCGGACAGCAGCTGTTCAGAGTTGAAATTACCTGATAACACCTAGTATAAGGAGCGACTCAGTGTCCACAGTTATCTGTAAAAATTGCGGTCGTGAAAACCGTTCGCATTTTAAATTCTGTTTAGGATGCGGAACAGAACTCAATAAAGACAATGTCATCGTTACGCCGGAAGCGACTATTCCTCCTTCCTCCGTTCCTTTGCCGGATCCCGTCCCGGGCCAGAAGTTTAAAATGGCCAGTGCACCTACCATGGCAGCCGCCTCAAGTGCAGAACTGACGGAGTATCTTTCGAAGCATGGCATTCAGATGGGGGGGAAATCGCCTGACGATACGCCCCTCCCCGGAGCGCCACCTCCTGGTATGGCCCCTGCAGGAGCACCGCCTCCCGCAGCAGCGCCTCCTGCAGC
>JAHJLU010000483.1 GCA_018821745.1 Myxococcota bacterium
GACCACACCGGCATGGAGGGCACAAAACCGGGACCGGACCTCGGGTCCCCAGGCAGCACAACCACCCTGCCGTGAAAGTGTTTACATGGAAAATCTTGAACGGATCATCGACGTGGGCCGCGGCCTCGTCAGGGGCGACCTTCTGTTAAAAAACTGCAGGATTGTCAACGTGTTCTCCTCTAAGATCGAGGAAGCAAACGTCATCATTGCCAACAAAAAGATCGTGGGGATCGGCGACTACGAAGAAGCGGATACGATCATAGACCTTGAGGGCGCCTACCTGCTCCCGGGGTTCATCGACGCCCACGTGCACGTGGAGAGCTCCATGCTCACTCCCTTTGAGTTCGCCCGGGCCGTGGGACCGCTGGGCGTGACCAGCGCCATTGTGGACCCCCACGAGATCGCCAACGTGCTGGGCCACGACGGCATCAAGTTCATGCTGGAGTCCAGCAAGAACAACCACATTTCGCTCTACTTCATGCTCCCCTCCTGCGTCCCCGCCACCCACATGGAGACCTCGGGGGCCACGCTCCTGGCCGAGGACATCGGGTACTTCATGGAGAAGAAATGGGTGAAGGGCCTCGGGGAGGTCATGAACTATCCCGGGGTTTTGGCCAAGGAGACCCAGATCCTGGAGAAGATCCAGCTGGCCAAGATGAAAAACTCCGACGGACACGCCCCGGGGCTCTCGGGGAAGGATCTCAACGCCTACGTCGCCACGGGGATCTCCACGGACCACGAGTGCCTCACCCCCGAGGAGGCCATGGAGAAACTGGCGCGGGGCATGCGCATCCTCATCCGCGAAGGCTCCGGTGCCAAGAACCTCGACGCCCTCATCGGCATTGTCACCCCGCAGAACTGCAACCGCTTCATGTTCTGCACCGACGACCGCCACCCCGAGGATCTGGCCAATCACGAGCACATCAACTACTCCATCCGCCGGGCCGTGGAGATGGGGCTCGACCCCATGAGCGCCGTCAAAATGGCCACCATCAACGTCGCCGAGCATTACAACATCCCCCGCAAGGGGGCCATCGCTCCCGGCTACTGGGCTGACCTGGTGGTGGTCAATGACTTCAAACACTTCGACATTAAAAAGGTGTTCCGCAGCGGCGAGCTCATCGCCGAGAATTACACCTTCCTGGCGCGGGCCAAGGGTGAAGACCCCGTCAACCTCAGGGGTTCGGTAAACGTGGGGTACTTTGACCGCAGCAAACTCACCGTGGCCGACAGGGGTAAATCCATCCGCGTCATCAACCTCATCGCCGACCAGATAGTCACCACAGAGTCCATCGAGGCCCCAACGGTGGTCCACGGGAACGTGGTGAGTGACCCCGCCCGCGACCTTCTCAAAATCGCCGTGATTGAGCGGCACATGGCCACGGGGAACGTGAGTGTGGGGTTCGTGCGCGGGTTCGGCCTCAAGCACGGCGCCATCGCCTCCACCGTGAGCCACGACAGCCACAACATCATCGTGGTGGGAGTCAGCGACGACGACATGGAGCGCGCGGTCCAGGAGCTTATCCTCTCCCAGGGCGGGAAGATCGTCATCGACGGCGGCGAAACCAAGGCCCTGCTCCCCCTCCCCATCGGCGGTCTCATGTCCCGCCTGGGACTTCCCGAGGTTGCCGCGCAGAAACGCACGCTGGAAGCCGCCGCACGAGCCCTGGGCACCACCCTGACCAGCCCCTTCATGACCCTCTCCTTTTTGGCCCTCCCCGTTATCCCCCACCTCAAGATCACCGATCAGGGTCTGGTCGACGTGATCAAATTCGACTTCGTCCCCCTCTTTGTTGAATAAATTGGGTGGAATGTGCATTTAATTGGACCAGTCCAATAAATATTTGCCGCCAAATAGAATTTACTCCTAAATTTCCCTGTATTTACAAATTATTTAAGTGGAGATAAAAAATTACACCCTGGGGATTGACAAACCAATTATTGATTGGCATATACCATTTCAGGGAGTGAGCCATGGACACCACACCAAATATTTCCCCCCATGCCCCCAAGCCGGTCTTTCTGCAGATTGAGCACTATCTCGAGGAGAAGATTCGCACCGGGGAACTGAAGACCCACTCCCGTCTGCCCTCGGAGCGACAGTTGGCCAGCGAGCTCAATGTCTCCAGGGGCACGGTGAAAAAAGCCTACGACAATCTGGTCACCAGGGGCCTCCTGCAGGTACGCCAGGGCTCGGGATATTACGTCATGCCCCTGCCCCTCCCCATGGCCACCACGCGCATGGAGCGGGCCGTGGACATCATCCGCCAGGCCATCTACGAGCTGGAGAAGATGCGCTTCACCCACCGGGATGTTGGCGATATCTTTACCTCCCAATTGGAGGAGCGCATGGAGAGCCTGCGCCACTTCTCCGTGCTCACTGTGGACTGCAACCCCGAGGCGCTGGAGGTCTATCACCGGCAACTGGGGACCCTCTCCTATGCCAACCACCGGGAGATGCTCCTCGCGGATCTGGAGCACCAGAGCAGCCCCGCCGAGGTCATGGCCGCCTACGACATCATCATCACCACCACCACCCACTACAACCTCTTGCGTGACATGGCCCCGGAGCTCTCGGACCGGCTCATGTCCGTGGGCGTCTCCCCCTCCCCCGAGACCCTGGTGGCCATCGGCCGCATCCAGCCCACGGACCGCATCGGCATCGTGTATCGCTCCCGTCGGTACGAAGCAATCGTCAGCCGGTGGATCACCCAGTTCCATCCCCTGGCGGAAATAAAGGGGCTCGGACCCCAGGCCCAGGAAGAGACCGAGGAGTTCCTCTCCACCTGCGACGTGCTCATCGTCCCCGCGTCGGCGAATCTGGGCTTCGCCCGGGCACACCTGGAGTCCATGGGGCTCTTTCGGCAGCGTGGCGGCAAGGTGATTAAATTTGAATACCGCATCGAACCAGGCTCCCTGAGCCACCTCGACAACATGCTCCTCGCCCTGGGGGCGGAGCACGGGGAATTCAAGGAAAACCAATGAAGGAAAATATAGTCCTCGGAGTAATCGGATACGACTGCCACAGCGTGGGCAACAAGATCCTGGAGCATGTCTTCACCGAGAAGGGGTATCACGTGCACAACCTGGGGGTCATGGTGAGCCAGGAAGAGTTCATCGACGCCGCAATCGAGACGGGCAGCAGCGCCATCATGGTCTCCTCTCTTTACGGCCACGGCGAGATCGACTGCGCCGGCCTCCGGGAGAAGTGTGTCGAGAAAGGGCTCGACGATATACTCCTCTACGTGGGCGGAAACCTGGTGGTGGGCAAGACCCCCCTGGCACAAGTGGAGGAGAAGTTTATCAATATGGGATACGACCGGGTCTTCGGCCCCGACGCAGACCTGGACAAAGTCCACGAACAGCTCCAGCAGGACCTGGCAGCACGGAAGTCAGGCAGCTAACCATGCCATCGGCGGTCATCAGCCTCGACATCGGGTCCACCTGGACCAAGGGGGCCCTCTTTCGCCTGCCCGGTGGCGTCCCTGACCTGGCCGGCGCGGCCCGCACCCCCACCACCCTCCATGACCTGGGCGAGGGAGCCCTGCGGGTGGTGCACGAGCTCGTTGAAAAATCCCCGGGGGAGCCCCAAGAAGGCACCAAGGTGCCCTTCCCGGTCCACTACACGTCATCGGCCAAGGGTGGCCTCTGTGTGGCCGTGGTGGGCCTCGTTCCCAGCCTCTCTGTCCACCTGGGACGACTGGCGGTCTGGTCATCGGGGGGTCGCATCACCCGGGTTCTGCCCTTCGCCCTCACCGAGGCCCACATGGGCGAGCTGGTCGCCTCCAGTCCCGACATGGTCCTCCTCACGGGGGGCACCGACGGCGGCCACGAGAAGAACATCCTCCACAACGCCCGGATGCTGGGGGAGAGTCCCCTGGAATGCGCCATCATCTACGCCGGCAACAACCACATCGCCACGGCCGTGAGCGCCCTGCTGGGAAAAAAACGCCACGTGGTCGTCCCCAACCTCATGCCCGATCTTGGCACCACCAACGAGGGGCCCACCCGCGACGCCATCCGCGAAGAGTTCCTGGGCACCATTATCCAGGGCAAGGGCCTGGGGCGCCTCGTGGAACGCTTCGGGCGGCCTCCCCTCCCCACGCCTGCGGCAATGCTCAACCTCACGGGGTCAATCGCGCAGCACCATCCCCGGTGGGAAAACTTCATGCTCGTGGACATGGGCGGCGCCACCACCGATGTCTACTCCACATCACAGGCCCTCACGGACCCGGCGGCGGTGCTGCGGGGTATCACGGAACCGAGGATCAAGCGCTCCGTGGAGGGGGACATGGGGATGCGGGTGAGCGCCCGGTCCCTCTACGAAAACCTGGAGAAGGAGCTCTCCCTGGGGAACCTCAAACTGGAAGCCATCCCTGTTGATCTGGGCGAACTGCGTGCCTGGTGTGACCGGGTCGCTGCGGACACGGCACTTTTGCCCCGGGACGATGCCTCCGCGGCCCTGGACTCCTTCCTCGCCGCCTCCTGCCTGTGGACCGCCGTGGCACGCCACAGTGGCCGCCTTGAGCGTGTATGGACCACCAGCGGCCGCATCCCGGTCCAGCACGGCAAAGACCTCAGACAGGTCCCCCGCATGGTCCTCACGGGAGGCTGGCCCGCCGCCCTCGGCAGCGAAAACCTCTGGGCCAACACCACATCAATATTCCCCGCATTCCAGGGTGAGCAGCAACTGCTGGTCCCCGAGAATCCAGAAATTTTTATAGACAAGACCTACACGTGGCCCCTCCTCGCCGCCCTGGTGGCGGATTATCCCGGGGCGGCCCGTACGGCAATCCACTCCCTGGAGCGTTCCGGGGAGAGAGGAGTCTGAAGTGAACCCCGGAAAAATGGAACTCAACGCCTTTCTCAAAGAGCGTGAAGCGGTCCTGAAAACCTGGCCAACGGGCGAGGGTGTCTCATTGCAGGAGGCGGTGGACTACCAGTCGCAGATTCCAAAGGAGAAGAACTTTGCCCTGGCCATGGAGCGGGCCCACGAGGAGGGTCGCACCCTCCTGCAGCCACGGGCCGGTGTAGCGCTGGTGGATGAGCACATAAAGCTGCTCACCTGGCTCGAAAACGAAGGTGCCGCCGACCTCCTCCCCACCACCATCGACGCCTACACGCGCCAGAACCGTTATGAAGAGGCACAAAACGGCATCAACCGCAGCATCCACGCCCACACTTCTCTCCTCAACGGGTTCCCTGCGGTCAACCACGGGCTCCATGCCTGCCGACAGGTGGTTGAGGCAGTCAAGTCCCCGATTCAGGTCCGCCACGGAACCCCCGATGCGCGCCTCCTGGCGGAAATCACGCTGGCCGGCGGCTTCACCAGCTACGAGGGTGGTGGCATCAGTTACAATATCCCCTACGCCAAGAAGGTCCCCCTGGAGACCTCCATGGCCCACTGGCGCTATGTGGACCGCCTGGTTGGCTGGTATGAGGAGCAGGGCATCCACATCAACCGCGAGCCCTTCGGCCCCCTCACGGGGACGCTGGTGCCTCCCTTTGTGGCCCTCACCGTGGCGGTCATCGAGGGTATCGCCGCCCTGCGCCAGGGAGTGAAATCCATCACCCTGGGATACGGCCAGGGGGGCAACCTGGTGCAGGACGTGGCCGCCATGTACGCCCTGCGGGAGCTGGCCGCGGAGTATTTCCAGCGGGAGAACCTGGGGGATTACTCCCTCACCACGGTCTTCCACCAGTGGATGGGCGGCTTCCCCGAGGACGAGGCCAAGGCCTTCGCCGTCATCACCTGGGGGGCCACCGTAGGACGCTTCGCCAGGGCCGACAAGATCATCGTCAAGACTCCCCACGAGGCCATGGGCATCCCCACCAAGGAGGCCAACGCCGCGGGGCTCCTGGCTTCACGGCAGGCCATCAACATGCTCACGGATCAGATCCTCCCCGTGGGACCCACCTTCCGCAAGGAGATCGACCTCATCAAGGCCGAAGTGAGCTGCATCATGGACTCCATCTACGAGCTGGGCCTGGGAGACGTGGAGGAGGGCGTCGTGGCGGCCGTGGCCAGCGGCATCCTCGATGTCCCCTTTGCCCCCGCCAGCTGCAACCATGGCAAGCTCCTGCCCATGCGCGACGACCAGGGGTTCATCAGGGTTTACAACTGGGGCAAGGTCCCCATGAGCGAAGAAATCAAGGCATTTCACCTGGAGAGACTCCGTCAGCGGGCACAGTCGGAGGGGCGCAGCGTCTCCTTCCAGATGGTGACCGATGACATTTACGCCATCAGCAAGGGCAAACTTGTGGGGAGGCCCCGATGAAAATAATCAAAGCATTGTTCACCCCGGGAACCAGCGCCTTTTTCTTTGACGACCAGCGCGCCATCAAGAAGGGGGCCCACCAGGACGGGTTTGTCTATGAGGGCGCACCCGTCACCGAGAAGTTCACCAGAATCCGCGAGGCGGGCCAGTCCATGGGCATTCAGTTGATCCTGGAAGACGGCCAGATTGCTCTTGGAGAGTGCGCCGCCGTGCAATACTCCGGTGCGGGAGGCCGGGACCCCCTGTTTCTGGCCCACGAGTATTCCGCTTTCATGGAGCGCAACGTTGCCCCCATGCTCGAAGGCCTGGAGCTCGCCTCATTCCGTGAGATGACCGAACAGTTCATGTACCTGGAGATAGACGGCAGGCGCCTCCACACGGCCCTGCGCTACGGCCTCTCCCAGGCCCTCCTGGACGCCCGGGCCAAGTCCCTCCATCTGTTGCCCGCCGAGGTCATTTGCCAGGAGTACAACCTCCCGGTTATCGCCGAGCCCGTGCCCATCTTCGGCCAGACCGGCGACAACCGCTACGAGAACGTCGACAAGATGATCCTCAAGCACATCGACGTGCTGCCCCACGGCCTGATCAACAACATCGACGCCAAGCTGGGTCGCAGCGGCGAGAAGCTCCGCGAGTACATCCGCTGGCTGGCCGCCCGGGTGGAGCACCTGCGCCTTGACCCCTCCTACGCCCCGGCCCTGCACCTGGACGTCTACGGCACCATCGGCGTCGCCTTTGACTACGACCTCACAAAAATCACTGATTACATCGCCTCCCTGGCCCAGGACGCCCGCGGTCTGCCCCTCTACATCGAGGGCCCCTGCGACCTGGAGGAGAAGGCCGCCACCATCGACTTCATGGCCAGAATCGTCCAGCGCCTTGGGGCCATGGGCAGCCCCGTGAAGATCGTGGCCGACGAGTGGTGCAACACCCTCGAGGATGTGCGGGACTTCACCGACGCCCGTGCCTGCCACATGGTCCAGATCAAGACCCCGGATCTTGGCGGCATCCAGAACATCGTGGAGAGCGTTATTTACTGCAAACAGCACGGCGTTGAGGCCTACACCGGGGGGACCTGCAACGAGACCGACGTCACCGCCCGCATGAGCGTACACCTGGCGGTGGCCGCACGCTCCGACCGCATGCTGGCCAAACCGGGCATGGGCTTCGACGAGGGCTACACCATCGTCAAAAACGAGATGGAGCGGGTGCTCTCCGTGCTCCGCTACCGCCATGGAGGCAAATAACATGTCCCCCAACACTAAAGAGATGCGCATCCTTTCCACCACGGCCATATTGGGCTACGGCTTCCCCGAGGAGAGCTTCCAGCGCGGGCTGGACCGCGATCCCCACCTCATCGCCGTGGACGCGGGCAGCACAGACCCGGGGCCCTATTACCTGGGAAGCGGCAAATCCTTCACGGACCGCGCCTTCGTCAAGCGGGACCTCACCTTCATGCTCAAGGCGGGTGTGGAGCGCAAAATTCCCGTGGTCATCGGCACCGCCGGAGGCTCGGGAGCGGCACCTCACCTGGCCTGGTGCCGCGCCATTATCGAGGAGATAGCCAAGGAAGAAAACCTCTCCTTCACCATGGCGGTCATCTCCGCCGATATCCCAAAGGAAAAAGTCTACGCCGCCCTGGATCAGGGCCGTATATTGCCCCTCCACGGCGTCCACGACCTCACCAGAGAGCTCGTGGAGCAGTCGACCCATGTGGTGGCCCAGATGGGAATGGAACCACTCCAGGAGGCCCTGAAGGCCGGAGTCGATGTGGTCCTGGCGGGGCGCACCTACGACCCCGCGGTGTTCGCCGCCCTCCCCGTGCTCCGGGGATTTGATCCCGGCCTCGCGCTGCACCTGGGCAAGATTCTTGAGTGTGCCGCCATCGCCGCCACCCCCGGCAGCGGAGCCGACTGCGCCCTGGGGATCCTCGAGGAGGACTCCTTCATCCTCGAGCCCCTCAACCCCCGGCGCAAGTTCACCTGCGCCAGCACAGCAGCCCACACCCTCTACGAGAAGACCGACCCCTATCACCTGCCGGGCCCCGGGGGAGAGCTGGACCTCACCGAGTGCACCTTCACCCAGATCGACGAGAGCCGCGTCCGAGTGGCCCACACCCGCTTCGTTCCCTCGGAGCGCGACATGGTGAAGCTCGAAGGCGCACGCCCCGCAGGGTTCCGCACCATCAGCATCGCCGGCACCCGTGACCCCGTTATGATCGCCGGCATCGACGGCATCCTTGAGGATGTCCGCGGTCAGGTTGACGCCATGCGCCGCGGCAAGGCCTCCATGGCCGGCGAAGTCTACTTTCATGTCTACGGCAAAAACGGAGTCATGGGACCCCTCGAGCCCCTGGCCTCCCAAGACATGCACAGCCACGAGCTCTCCATCATCGTCGAGGCCGTCGGCCCCACAAAAGAGGCCGCCGACACCCTGTGCTCCGTGACCCGCTCCACCTTGCTCCACTTTGGCTACGAGGGCCGCATCTCCACGGCGGGCAACCTGGCCTTCCCCTTCAGCCCCTCGGATATTCCCATGGGAGAAGTCTTTGAGTTCTCCCTGTACCACCTCATGGATCGTGAGCCCGACATGTTCCCCATAGAATATGTCACCGTTGGAGGTGCAAAATGAAGAGAAACATCACGGAAGTTGCCCATGTAATCCGCTCCAAGAACTCGGGCCCCTTTGAGATCACCTTTGACATTATGTTCAAGACCCCCGAGTGGTTCCAATTCTTTGTGGAGAAAGAGATCATCAACACGGCCCTCATCACCTCCCTGTACAAGGTGACACCACAAGACATCCTGGCGGTTGTCCACTTCAAACCCGCCAGCGCCATCAAGTTCACCCTCAAACGCCGGATCCCCTCGGGCTCCCCCGGCGAGACCGACATCTACGGCGCCCAGCAGCACGCCCCCCTCCTCTCCATAACCTTCGACGATCTCCAGTAGCCCCCTCGCGCAAAGAGCACATTTCTATTATCCAAGGGGAACCGCAAAGTCCACCACGAAGCAGCGCTGATTTTTCCACATTCCATTCAGGCTACTCAAGTTCGGGAGAGTCACGCAGTTCGTTCTTTGCATTTTCGTCATGGGGATAGAGGGTGGCAAGCGCCTCTCCCAGATACTCCATGACCTTTGGTATGGCCTCGGCTCCTTCACGGCGCACCAGATCCTCGCAGCGTTGCCGCCAGCTCTTTTCTTCCATGGCATCGAGGATCTCTTCTGTCTTCCAGTCGGGAACCACAATCAGCGCCTTTTCCCGTTTGGAATAGAACACCAGGATTCCGTCTCGGTGCCCGGTCTTGTGAACCCCCAGACGAATGAACTCGCTCTGGGCTTCACGCCGGGTGTACTTTTCAATTTTTGAACGGGGGTAGAACACTGTTCTGATAACTGGCACAATCAGCAGCAGGAAGGAGCAACCGAAAAAGAGCCCCAGCGATGAAAACACAATGGCACGAACCGTGAACACAACGGGGGTAAACATCATCCATGTGAACATGAAAGCCATGAGCAGACCAGGCAGCAGCAGGGGGAGCAGATATTCGTTGCTGTAGCTTTTAATGCTCACCACAATTTCGGCGGACGTCTGCTGCTCGAATTTCACAACAGCACGTAAGATTCTCTGCCTGAGTTCTTCTTGCTTTTTCTTCACGCAGTGACCTCTTTTTTGGGCCCGGGGGTGAAAACGATGATGATCCCTTCCCTCCCGACTTTGTATGTTTCGGCCTGCTCTATGGTACTCAGTCTCCACTCCCCCCGGGGAACAAATAACCTGCTACCGCAGAAGGAGCACCGTGTTGACTGATCCTGCAAAATTTCAACGCCGCATGAGGGACATGTTCCCTTTTCGGGAGGCACAACACTTCTCACAAGTGTCCAGTATTCCGCAAAAAATCTTCGGTAGCAATCACTCCCGTCGACAATCTTGGATTTGCCCTCTATGGTGTAATCAATCACACTCGCCCTGACTCGCACGGTGATGGCGTCGTAGAACCGGTCTTCCCGCAGAGTGCTCGGCTCGATGCTTTCAATCTTCCACTCTTCCAGGATATTTTTCATATTGTTTGTCTGATAGGTGGTTATCCAGAATTGAAAACTGGAGGCGAGGCGGTCCGTAAGGAAGGGGACCATACCCTCCATGTCGTTTTTTTGCCAGAGCGTGTAGAGGTTATCAAAAATTGCTTCTACCCGGGCAATAAAGGCATCACGGGAAAATCCGCCCTCAGTTTCAAGAGCGTTCAGCGCATTTTCCAGATCATATTGTTTCTTGAGGAGTTGACAATAACCGGACTCTATCACTTGTCCCTTCTGGATCTGGCAAGAAGGCCTGGAGACAGGTTTGGCAGCCATCTCCATGCTATTCAGTTTCCAGTTAAAAAACGGAAGATGGTAGGGTTGTGAGCAATAGGGGCACGCCTCACCAATGGTCTCCTGGTTCAAGGTCCCCCCACAGCTCTGACAGGCCAAAACGAAAATATCGTTGGGGGCCTTGCTCTGTATTCCAGCCACCCTGACAAATTCGAGGTTTGCCTGCATGTAAAATTTCTTTATGGAACCGTTTTGATACTTTTCAGTAAAATTACCGTCCAGCTCAACAGTGATAAAATGTGCGGGGCTGCTGTCGTCGCTTTTTCCGGGAGAATGGAAAAAGTCGGCTTTGCAGACCGAACTGATCCGCAGGGACCCGATCACCACCCCGTTCACCTCAACCAGGGAGCCCACCGCAGCTGGAGCTGCGGCAAACTGCTCCAGATATTTACCCGTGCCGGGCATCAGGTAGGGTTTGAGCAGCGCCAGGGAGGAATTGCCCCGGCGCACCATCATCTCATTCCAAAAACTGTATACAAAATCCAAAAACACCGTGAGCGAAAAAGAGGGATCAGTTTCCTGAATATTTTTGACGGTGAAAAACACCGCGTTATTTGGTCTCTTGAGAGCTCTGACGAATCGTTCAGGCGCATGGGTCTCCACCCGCCGGCTCTTCTTTCGGGCTCGGGTTGAACTGACACGTGGTGGCGAGGTATCATAATCTTCTTCAGCATTTAAAGTAACGTGAAGACCCCAATAAAGAAAACCAACGCCTGCTAACATGACGAAAAAGAGGAGCCCTGGGGAATCAGAATTTCCACCCCCACTCCCATGGCTCCCCGAGGAGTGGGAATACCCCCCGCCGGAGGAGTGTGAGTAACTGGAGCTGCGGTAGCTTGAGCTGGATCTGGAAGAACTGAAACTGTGACCACCACCCGGCCTGCTCCGGACTGGCGCGCTGTGAAACAGAAACACAAAAACCGCCATGACCGGAAAACCTCTGAAGACTCTGCTCATATCAACTCCCGTTTCGCACATCTGCCGGTGCAGGGGTCTCAATCTGCCAAAACCATATTTACAGGGATGAAGTATATACCCAAACACCACAATCACCAATGAATCAATGCAAAAAACAGGCGCTTACACGACGGCACCGTCCTCCAACTCATGGATCCTTTTTAAAGCACCCCTGCGTAATCATGATGCCGACACCAGAAGCGGTGCGGTGACCCTGGAATGAACCGCTTTCAGTGACATGCCCCCGACAGATACCCGGTGAGCATACTGGTAACTTCCTTGATGAAGAGCTCCCGGTCCATATGTCCCGGTGGATGGATCACAAACTCATGGGTGATTCCCTCGGCCACATGCACAACCAGATAGACAGCGTGCTCCACATGGGCTGGGTCAAGATCACTGCATCCGAGGAGAAAGGCAGCCAGGGAGTCAGAGATTTCATCTTCAATTTCATGCATTTTCGCCATCAGTCCGGGGTGTCGCGGGGCCTCACTGACCATGATCTGATGGAGCACTGGTCTTTTCATGTGGAGGTCCAGAAGGCCGGTGACCATACTGTGGATAGTGTCGTTGAGTGAAATCTCCCCGTCACGCCGGTGAACCGACGAGAGAAGCACCTGCACCTCCCGGAAATGCTGTTCCATCAGTGCCGAAAGGATGGCATCCTTGTTGTCGAAGTACTGGTAGAGGGTGCCTATGGAGACGCCAACCCTATGGGCGATGTGATTAGTGGTTGTCTTTGCGTATCCCAGCTCCTCAAAGACCAGCGCAGCCCCCGCAAGGATCTGGTCCACCGTATACCGTGAACGCTCCTGCCCCGGCACTCGCCGGCGCTCTTTTTCTTTCTTCATGCAAGCTCCTTTTGGCCCTCACGAGCAGGGAACACCATAGCACAATCTGCTAAACATGAGCAATAACTCATATTGCCAGTCGAACATCCTCCTTCCCCTATAGCCATTCTCTTTTATTATCTGCACTTACGTCAATCCACACGGGACATTTAACACCTCTGATAACGCGAGTTGCACACCTGAGGGCAAGGCGGTAAAACTCTATATGAGCATTTACTCATATTTTGCCCGGGAGTGTACAGCCCCGGGAGAAAAGGACCGCACCATGAAATTCTTCGGCTATCTCATCCTCGGGTACATTCTCTCCACCACAATCCTCCCTCTGGCACACCACCGACTCACGAGAGGCTCCTGGCCCCTTCGGTTCCACAGCGGTGCCGATCCCTTCCAGCGATTCATCGGCCTCCAGCTGGCACTCGCCATGGGCCTCGGGACCCTCTGGGGTCTCTCCCTCATACTCTTTTCCCCTGCTTCCCTCCACCTCATGACGATCCCCGTATGGATGAGGGCCCTGGGCTGGCCTCTCCTCATGGTGGGCTTCCTCATGGAGTCGGGATCACAGTTTTACATGGGCAAGAGCTTCAGGATGGGCCTTGACGAAGAACACACCGAGCTGCTGATAACAGGCCCATACCACTTTGTTCGGAACCCCGTCTACACCGGCCTCATTCTCTCCCTTGCGGGTATCACGCTCATAACGCTGAGCCCCTACACCATCATGGGCGCCATCTGGATGATCTCCACCATCTCGATCCAGACGCGCCTTGAGGAGCAGCACATGATGAAAATGCACGGCCAGCGATACGAAACCTACGCCCGCCGGACAGGCCGCTTCTTCCCCCTGCTGGGGCGCTTCCATGGCGCTGGCATGAAAGTGACTGCGTAATCCCCCGACAGATCCCGGGTTGTTGCACCATTCGCAACACATATTGCATTTATGTTGCACGCGTTGCATCCAATGGACTAATGCTACAGTTTACTGCGTTGCGCTCAACGGAATTAATTTTCTAAGAAACTGTAATCCCTCATCTTTTATCTTTGGCATGGTTCTGGCTTCATTACTGTTCCGGCCCTTCACCAGGGCACCGGAGGAATCATGAAAATCGGACGCCACCTGCACATTACCCATCTGGCTGCTCTCCTTGCCTTTGCACTCTATTTCAGTGGAGCCCGCATCAGTGCGACCCAGGCCACCCCCAACGACTCTCCGTGGGAAGAGGGGATTGGCACCTTTACCCTGCTGGGGACCGTGGAGGGGAGCTCCATTGACGAGATCGCCCGGATACTGGCCCTGGCCATTGAAAGGACCGACGACACCTCGATGGGGATGGCCGCGGACTGGAGACTGGCTGGATATCCCGGGTATGGTCCCGTGATGCATTCGGTGCTGAAAGTTCCCGGTGGCCACCGGGTGCTGGAGCTGACCAACGAAAAGTATGCCTCCATGGCGCTGGGCTTTGGTCATGACAAGTCCCTGGGGATGCCTGTCAAGATGGCGGTGGTGAAAGAGGGGGGAGTGATCAAGATAATTCTCCTCAATCCCGAAGCCGTCTTCTCGCTCTTCTTCCGGGATCTCCCCCGAGCCTCTCAGGTTCAGATGGAGCAGCTTGCCCAGACAGTCCAGAACGAGCTGGAGGACCTGGTGGACAACGCAATGACCGGCTTCTTTGGCTACTGGCCACAATACCTGCCACTGGGGCATGTCATGATTCCCTCGGAGATGGCTGTGTTTCAGAAACAATCTTTTTCCAGACAATTCAACTTCCCCGTGCCAAAGGCTCACAGGCAAGCACGGGAGACCTTCCGCGAAGAGGTCATCGCGTCCATCATCGCCCACGCCACACACGAAGAGATGCCCGGGGTCGGTTCCATGGTCGAGGGCCTCTCGGTTGCCGATTGGCGGGCTGCCAGGAGCCACCCTATCAAGCTGGTCGATGGCACGACGGTCATCGAGATGTGCTCCCCCACCTATGCCAAAGCGGCGCTGAAAACCGGCATCTGGCACGCACCTGCGCTGCCATGCAAGATTGCCGTTTACTTTGACAAGGGTCTCCTCACCGTTGCTATCCTGGATACGGACTTCATGTTCCCCACCTTCTTTGGTGACACGCCGGCAAAAATGGGGGCAAAACTCAAAGGCATGTCACGAGCGGTCAGTGATGATCTGAGTACCATCGTGCAAGCCTCCTATAACTCCCTCTACCACCTCAATCACCCTCGCCCCTGAGCCAATGAACCGCCGGAAAATTGTCAGAATGGGGAGGTGATGAGGTTGGGGGCGTAGTGGGTGATTTCTCCAGCAACTCCCTGCTGGCCATAATTGTCGACTCCCGTGCAATAGATTACTCCCGTGGGCGAGAAGAAACAGGAGTGGTAATATCCGGTGGCAACCCCTGCATATAATTGCCCACCCCAGGTATGTGTGGGCACAACGTGACCAGTAACAGAAGTACTGCCATCCCCCAGCTGGAATCCATTATTCCCGCCCCAACAGTAGGTGTCATTTCCCATGGCAATACCACAGGTGTGATTGAAGCCGGTTTCAATAAAAGCGAAGGTATATCCACCGGTAACCAAGGTGGGAGAACTGTGTGCTGTCGTCGTGGCGTCTCCCAGGCGTCCATTATCATTATTGCCCCAACAGTAGCCATTTCCCGCAGCAGTTACGCCACATGTGTGCTGATACCCTGCGCTGATGTGGCGGAAGGTAAGCCCCCCTGTAACTGCCTCCGGTGAACTGTGTGCATCCGTCGTGCCGTCCCCAAGGCGCCCGGAGCCGTTGTTACCCCAACAGTATCCTCCACCACCGGTGGTTACGCCGCAGGTATGAGCATACCCCGCGCTGACGATAGCAAAAGTGAGCCCCCCCGAGACTGCGGTGGGGGCATATCGTCCCGTAGTTGTACCGTCACCCAGCTGGCCGATCCCATTGCTGCCCCAGCAATATGCCTCTCCGGCTGGGGTAACAGCACAGGTGTGGCCGTTCCCCGCCGTAATGCTGGTGAAGGACATGGCGGTCTGAACCGCAACAGGGCTCCTTCGCAGCGTATCGGTACCATCCCCCAGACGTCCTCCCGTATTGTTACCCCAGCAATAGGCCATGCCACCGGTGGTAACCCCGCACGTGTGGTCAGAACCTGCAGCCAGAAATGCGAACGTGTGCCCCCCAGCGACCAGCGATGCTGTTTGGACTATGGTTTCGGTGGAATTAATCCCCACCTGCCCCGACTGATTGTACCCCCAGCAGTAGGCATCCCCGAAGTTGGTCAGTGCACAGGAGTGATAGAAGCCAGCAACGATCTGTACGATCTGGAGGCAGGTTGAGGTGTCGTATTCACACTGATCGCTACAACTGATGTTCCCCCCATAGGAATATCCGAGGAGGAGACAGGTGCCCGTCCCCATATTGGTGCCATCGCAAGACTCTCCCTGTGTGCTCTGAATATCAGAATCCCCACAGAATCCCAGACACAGTGAGGTATCGAGGGTGCATGATGGAGTGCAGCCGAGAGTACCGCCGTACTCGTGGCCCTGGCTCTGGCAGGTTTGCCCCTTCAAGTCGCTCCCGTCGCATTCTTCCAGCGGATCACCGGTGCCATCACCGCAAATCCCCGAGTCCTCGCATTCACTCAGGTCGAAATGGCAGGTATTGTCGCAGGTGAGCTCACCACCATTGTACCCGAGGGTGAGGCACGTCTCTTCGTTCAGGTTTGTTCCGTCACAATCCTCGTACATCTCCTGGATCTCACCATCAGGACACTTGCCGAAGGGCTCACAGTCACTGACATTGAAAGAGCACTCCCCGCTGCAACTCAGCGTTCCACCGTGATACCCGAGGCTGTTGCAAGTCGCTTCATTCAGATTTGTCCCGTCACATTCCTCAGTCAATTCCACAGAACCATCACCGCAGACCGCCTCGCTCAAACACTGCTCGTAGTTGAACTGGCAGTCATCAGCGCAGGTGAGGGTTCCGCTGAGAAACCCAATTTCAAGGGAGACACAGGTCTGGCTGTTGAGGTCACTGCCGTCACACTCTTCTGACTCCTGGATGAGACCATCGCCGCAGCTGCCAGCGGCTTCACATTCCGTGAGATCGAAATGACACTCTTCGTCACAGACGATCTGCCCACCATGATACCCAAGGAAGTTGCAGGACATTTCACCGAGGTCTTCGCCGTCACATTCCTCTCCAGGGTCAATGACCCCGTCACCGCAGGAATCCTTTCCGGTGGTCTGTTCGTCGCACCCCATCAGAAAAAATGCAAATGCCAGAATCAGTATCTTTTTCATTCCTGTCTTCTCCTGACTTCATTGATAACACACTTTATTTGAACACCAAAAACAAATCAGTCAAGTAAAAAAACGGTCTCTGTGGATGGGGAATGGGAGAATAATCGCTCCTCCTTCTCCAACCTGTTCCACGTACACTTTTAAAGACTTGCTCCAGGGTGGATATCACCAATCCTGCATCCAGTTTTACCTTAGTTCGCGCACAGGCGCAGCAGCAGGAGCGCGGCACCGGCGGCCAGCAGCAGCTTCAGACCAAAAAACAGATGACCACGCCAGGCGACCGGGTTGCTGGACACCCCCTCGGGCGAGTTGGTGGGGGAAGTGAGTCCCACGGTTGAATCACCGGAATTTGCCTCGTTCCAGGAGAGCTGGTACCGGGCCGCCTTTTCCGCCAGCTCCTGATCCCGTATCAGCGGGCTGGACATGGCCAGGAACCAGTCCCGGGCTACCTTCACCGGATGCAACCGGGACCAGAACTCATCGGGCAGGTACTGATCCTTATCGCAGTAAGGGCAGCGACAGATCCTCTCACTCTCGGCGCTCACGGGATGGGAGGCGCCACAGCCCAGGCAGTCGAAGGTCACCGCGCCAACCGCTGCGCCCGTCTTCTGTGGATCGTGGGCAAACGCTGAGTCATTTGGCGTGGAACCTTCGGGAGCGACCTCCATCTCGCACTCAATGCACTGAACAGCGGAGACTACCTCGTCGCCAAGCCACGGGGGGGCTGGAAACGTGGTAATTTTTGCACCGCACGAGAGGCAGGCGCCCTTGGTGGAACCATGGGCGAATTCTGGCAGAGGCTGGCCGCATGACGGGCAGCCGATCGCATCGACAACCTGAGCGCGAGTCTCACCATTGAGCCCGCGCCCCCCCACGACGGTGCGGCGCTCAGACCGTGGCAGGGCACAATAACCGTACTCCAGCTCACGGATCCAGTTGCCCACGAACCGGGCAACCTGCGTGTGAGCAGAGCACACCCCGCAGGTGACCTGCTGCACCGGGCCGTTGACGGGAACTTCACTGCCACACTCCATACAGCGGACCACGATCCGAAAGCGCGCGAGGACCACATCTTCGGAGACCCCGTCGGGGGAGGTCGCAACAGTTAATGATTTATCAGCGGATTCTGCGGCCGCGTGCCGCTTTATCCAGGCCTTCTGGTTGATTAACTCCCGTCGCTCATCGCTCATGGATTCAGACCTGCTTGCGGCGATCTCCCTCACGCCCCGGGGCAGCGGACCCAGGGCGGGATGCTCCGCAGATGGCGACAGCTCCACGAACCACCGACGTTTACGCCGCACAGGGTGCAGATACTCCCACGCCGCATCGGGAATCAGAAACCGCGTCTCACAATAGGCGCAGCCATGATCCCGTGGGCCCTTGTCATTGACCTCGAGGGTCGCTCCACAGTTGGGACAACCCAGCAGAATAACTTCGCCGCCCCTGTGGCTTCGGGCCGCCACTTGACCTTCCTTGTCGGGACGCTCGGCGTCGTAGCACTGGAGGAACCAGGGGTGCCGCTTTAGCAGCGGGGCCGGAGGGGGAAAGGTCTCCCAGGAGGTCCCGCATTTCGAACAGTGGAGCTTTTCGTCGTGCCCGGGGTCTACAATCGTCAGCGGCACGCTGCACTCCAGACAGGAGGGCATCTCCTCCCGCAGCTCAACAAACCCCGAAATGGTGAGCTTCCCGTTTCGCCCCATGGTGTATCGACGGCCACTGCGGCGCTCCCCCTGGGGGTCGTCGCGAAGCTCCATCAGCGCATCATCGATCATGGAGGCCACGTCCACCGTCTCGCCACACCTGTCACAGGAGATCTCATCAGTGGGACCGTTCACCGGGACCCCGAACTCGCATTTGGGGCAGGTGCGGTGCATGGAAAACTCGCCAAAAAGACGACCTGCCGTGGAGGGGAGCAATTTTGACATTGTTCAGTTCCCGATCTCCGGTGTCATTTCGACCCGGAAAAAATCTTTGGAGGCCTCCATGGGAAACCCGAGGAGATACAGAATCTCGCACTCCTGCTTCTTTCTGCGGCAGGCCCTGCAGTCGTTCGGTCTGGGGGCAAGCCCAAGGCGGGCCACAGCAGCGCCCATTGCCCGGAGCACCGGTCCGCGGTCGAAGGGCAGCGTATTGTGGAGCAGGTATTCCACCGCAGCTTCTCCGCCGCGCTCGGCCACCAGCTCGAAGCCCGCGCTCATCTCGGCCATGGTGGAGGCTGCGGAGGCGTAGTAGGGAATACCCAGGTCCTCCTTCATCCACCGATGGCCCTCGGAGCAGGTGCAGATGGAAACGGGGACCCCCCGATAGTCGATGAGCACATCAAAGGCTTTTGATTCGGGAGAACGCTTCTGGGCCTCGTGCCACAGCTCAGCTGCGGTATAGGAGAGCTCCTTCACCAGCCGGTACACTTCGTAGAACCGCTCAAACCCCGCCTTGCCGCCGGGGAACCCCCTTGTGAACACCAGGTCATTGAAGGATCCCATGCCCCCGAACGCCTGCAGGTGATGCACGGTGGAGCGCTCACGCTCCCACAGTTGACGATCCTCTTGAAACCAGCGGTAGAAGGTTCCGTACCAGCAGTCCGAGTCAACAATTCCCCCGAGGGCGTGGTCCATCAGAGCACACAGTGCCTTGAGCAACTGAGGGTAAACCTGGCCCACGGTGCAGTCCGGGCGGGTGAAGGAGGAGGATAGC
>JAHJLU010000484.1 GCA_018821745.1 Myxococcota bacterium
GTGCCCCCCACGAAGCACGGGGCTTCACCGGTCTCATCCATCCATACACCTTCCTCGGTGTCCAGATAGACAAACTGCTTGGGATCGTCGAAGTCGGAGAACGCGAAGACGCGCGTGTAGGGGCCGTGGGCTTTCCGGATCTTCTCTTTTGCGCAGTCGTAGTCAGCCGTGATGCCCTTCTTTATGGACTCCTCCCTGCCTTTTTGGCACTTCTTCCTGACGATGGCGGGGGTCTTGCCCAGGTGGTGGAGGTGGGTGGACATGAAGTAGAAGGCCACGGGATCAGCACTCTTCACGGTGATGAGGTGGGGATCGTTGCAAAGACACCCTTTTCGCTGCCAGACCCTGCCGGTTTTACCGAGTTTTTTGCACTTCTCGCGGGCCTCCTCCACGGATTTTCCCCGCCCGTCCCAGCAGCCGTCAAAGAAATAATAGCGTACCGTTGAGCCTGCAGGGTTTGTGGCGGGCGCTGCTTTGGGGTTGGTGGTTGCCATAGCAGCCAGCTTTGTTGCTGGGTCTGTTCCCGCAGGGGTCATGGGAGGGGTGATTTTGGCCGCCATCACCGGGGGCGGAGCTTTTTCAGGGTTTTGTTGATCGCTCCCGGCTGAGGATTTGGCTTTGCAGCCGACGACGCAAAGAATGAAGAGCAGGGAAATGGCAAGCTGTTTCATGGTGAGGATTTTAATGCTATTTGCCAAAGAATGCAAACTGCTGCAGTTGTCAACACTGGTTTGAGCGGATGCAATTCAAAGAAAAACAATCCTCAAACAGGGGAGAGCCCGGTGCTGCCCCTGCGTCAACCATGAAAATTCGTGGTACTCTGACGAAAATATACAATTTTCCCTTTGTAAATACTAAACCTTAGTACTAAAATTTAATACGGAGAATTCCTCTCGGTGCTCTCAGGCGGTGTTTTCACTCCATGTGTTCATGGAAAACCCCCAGGGTCCCGATTATTTTTATTACTCATCCAAAAGGAGATGGCAAATGAAACGATTCTTTTTTCTGATAATGGTGACTTCGCTGCTTTTCGCGCTGGGGTGCGACGATGACTCGAGCAACAACTCGAACAACATCAACAACACCAATAACACCAACAACACCAACAACACCAATAACACAAATAACACAAATAACTTGAATTGTGTGGACGCAGACAGCGACGGCCACAATGGCTACGACGCCACTGCCTGCCCCACCGGCGATGACATGTGTGACGACGATGCATTCAATACTACCCAGGACGGCTGCGACAACTGCGTGGACGGCGACGGCGACGGATACGGCGTTGGTTGCGACCTCGGTGATGACTGTGATGACAACAACGGCGATGTGCATGATACGTGCGGTGGTTGCATGGACGCAGACAGCGACGGCCACGATGGCTACGACGCCACCACCTGCCCCACCGGCGACGACATGTGTGACGACGATGAATTCAACATCACCCAGGACGGCTGCGACAACTGCGTAGACGGCGACGGCGACGGATACGGCGTCAGCTGCGACCTTGGTGATGACTGTGACGACACCGACGGTGCTGTCCACGATCTCTGTGGCACTGTGTACGATGTCTGTTATCTGGGTGACTTTGAGGTCAACAACAGCGATACCGTCGCATGTTACAGTGTGACCGACGCAACAGCGTTCGTTCTCCCCATGGCGGGTGTTGAGTCTGATTCCGGGGTTGACAGCGTCGCCTTCTCCCCCGACGGGAGCAAGTATGCGATCGCCGGCGCGGACCTGAACGGTGATGCGGTCCTGAATGTCTATTCAATGGATTCCACCGAGGTCGTCAGCGTTGCTGTGTTTACCGCAGCCCACGACGTCCAGATCGTAAATGCGGCCTTCTCCCCAGACGGTGCCTATCTCGCCTTTATCGCCGATAGCCAGACCAACGGGGCCAATGAGCTCTTCTTCGCACCCGCAGACGGTTCCGCATCCCCAACGAATGTTGCCAGTTCGACCGCTGGTGCCCTGGATGTCTCCATGTTTGCCTGGAGTCCCGATGTGTCCGGTTCAGCACGGTATCTGGCCTATCGCGGGGATCTCGTCACCGATGGGGAGTACGGCCTGTGGACCGTGGATGTCACCGCCGGGACCCTGGCCCCCGTTGCAATCGAGTCAACCGGTGTGAGTTTCGGTCTCGCCTTTGATTCCGCCGGCGTTCTTTACTACAAAAAGGATGTAGCCGGGGTGTATCAACTCTGGACAACCAATATAGACGGCACCAGCACACAGCAGCTCGCCGGTACCGTGCTGGCCAATGCCAGCGCAGATGCCTCCATTGGTACGTTCTCCATCTCCCCGTCGGGAACGACCATCGCCTTTTCCGCCAACGCCCCCAACGAGCTAAACTACGATCTCTACGTGATGGATCTCTCGGGTTCCACCGCTGTGCGGATGTCCGATATGGGGCAGATTGAAGACGCCGTGGACACCAGGGGCGTGAGCCTCTATGCAGACATTACCTGGGCACCCGACGGATCCTCCCTTGGTGTTGTCGCCGACTGGATGTTCACCGGGGA
>JAHJLU010000485.1 GCA_018821745.1 Myxococcota bacterium
GGCTGGGACATACAAAAAAGAGTGCAACGAGAGGGGCATCAAATACTTCTCCGTGGCCTCCGGCGGTGGCACGGGCAGGACTTTGCACCCCGACAACATGGGCGCCGGCCCCGCATCCTACGGCATGACCGACACCATGGGCCGCATGCACTCCGACGCCCAGTTCGCGGGTTCCTCATCGGTTCCGGCACACGTGGAGATGATGGGCCTCATCGGCATGGGGAACAACCCCATGGTGGGCGCCTCCGTGGCGGTGGCCGTGGCCGTTGAACAGTCCATGAAGTAAGGATCCCCCGTCTTCCGGTGCGGTCGTCACCTGATCCCTGCGCAAGACTCCCCTGGCAGAACCAGTTTCCCTCCAATTTTTCATTCCATCAGACCGAGCATTCCCCGATGCAGGATTTCCCACTCCCGATGACCCATCGGCGATGTTGCCGGCATTTCTCTGTTTTTCCGATTTTCACTCACCCAGTTTGTGGCAAACCACGCCGGCCACCTGTGCTCCATTGACACGAACCTCCTTTGGGGCTATATGGCAAGCATATAATTATGTTAGGTATTTCAATATAGCAAGGAGGACAAAATGAAGATCGCAATAAATAAAATCCTGTGTCCCGTGGACTTTTCCGATAACGCGGATCACGCGCTGCAATACGCGCTGGCCTTTGCTCAGGCACACGACGCGGAGTTGACACTAATACATGCCGTGGAGAACCCCGTTCTGGTCTCTCTTGATTATCCGGTCCTGCCCTACGGGAACGTGAACGACCTTGCCAAATCAGCGCAGCACAAACTCGATGAGATCCTCGTGAGGATAAAACAGGAGCACGAAAAAGTACTGAGCAAGGTGACCATCGGGACCCCCTTCATTGAGATCATCCAGTACGCACGAAACCATGAGGTGGACATGATAGTGCTCGGAACCCACGGGAAAAGCGGGTTGGCCCACGTCCTCATGGGCAGCGTCTCTGAGCGGGTGGTCCGAAAAGCCCCCTGCCCCGTCCTCACCATCAAACACCCCGAACACGAGTTCGTGATGCCCTGATTCTATCTGGACATGGCTGTGGGGTGGCCCGAATATCAGTTTTTTCCCGAAAACCACATCCATATTTTTTTCCTGAAGATCCCCACTGCTCAAATCCCCATTTCCAGAGTGGACCACGCCACCAGGGATTCCCACACCTGCATGGTGTTGCCTAAAACTGCAGCGACCTCGTCAAGAGTTGGCTCACGGGACAAATCATCAAACTGAGAGTGTCATGAAACACCTTCACTATCTTTCCAGAAAAAACACCGCCTCAACAGTGCCCCAGGAGTGAGACCCATCGGCCCCCGATCCGGCCGCCTCGTGGTAGGGTACCTGGAGGATGCCTTTTAATCGTCCGTCGGGTCCACGTTTCAGCACAAGGAACGCTTTCCCGTCTGTTGTAAATGCCGTGACCCGATTCCGTTTATGATCATACTCGACACGTGCCACACGCTGTTCAATGGGTGAGATGCCCTGGTTGGCAGGACCTCGCCTTCTGTTAAACACCGCGATTTGCCTGTTGAGGGAATCCACTGCGGATTGTTTTGCGTTGGTTTTTTCCACGCTGACGTCTGGGGATGTCCCCATGCACCCAATGCACATAACACAAATGAGCAGGAGATAAGTTCGATACATCATGGGATACTCCTTATGCAGACACATTTTTTAGAGCCTATCGGGTGGACTCGGATAACTATTTATAGCAGCTCCGAGGAGGGGTCATCACGGGGCGCCAGGGAGAAATATTCCTCAAGACTCCCCCTACCCATGGGTTTGACCATAACACGCACGTCATTGATATGACCACTTGCGTCGGCGGCTGTCCTGGATCTGACCGCGGTGAAGTTCATCTTCTCCCAGAAGCGCTCGCCCTTGACGTTTCCCTTGACGACCCCCAGTCGCATCCATTGGGCGCCTCGGGTCTGGGCCCACGCTTCCAGTGCCCGGTACAGACTGGCACCATGACCAAGGCCATGCAGGTAGGTCGCCAGGAGAAACAGCCCCGTATGCCATACACCTATGGCGCCAAGATCCGAGACGACGGTAGCGACACCGGCCAGCCGTTGCTCCGGAGTAAATATTCCGATACACCATTGTTCGGAGTAGGAAAGATGGGGTGGCGGAATCTCGTTGAACTCGTTGAGGGCCTCATCGGGACCGGGAACGGCGCCATTGACCACGAGAAAATATTCGGGATTGCGCTCGAACAGATTCTGCATCATGGGCACCTGGGCGAGTTCCAATTGCCGTGCCGTGAATCCGCTGGCTTCAAAAAGTACCGCTGGCATACACAAAGTGTGTATCAGAAAGGTCATCAATTAAATAGATGAAATCGGCATCTAATACCACGGGAGCTTTCCCGCCCTGCAATACACGCCTCCCTGTCCAGGTCAGTGACCTGCAGAATCTTCCTGGCTTTTTATTTCTGGGGTGCATCAAGTATTTTCGCCAGCAGATCGGGATCGGTGATGGGGAGCAGACAGCTGTGATCCTGACACAGGTGAGCGGCGGGCGCTTCACCTTTTTGGAGTTGTTCGGGGAGCACACTCTCCCACCTGTCTGTGAGAACAATGGCATCAAAGGGCCCCTGATGCTCCCGGGCACTGGCATACAGCGCCCTGGTGAGGGGATCATCCAGCTTCCCGGAGATAACAATGGAGCGGAAGAGATCGTGGCGGTAGGCCAAGGCCGCCAGGGCCAGACCTGGACTGGCAGAGGGTGGCGCCGTGCAGTTTTTCAAGGCAGTCGATAAAATGGTCACTCCCTTCGCTGCGTACCCCGCACCGAAGATTGCCTCCAGTTTACCCAGCAGAACAGCCGCCACACCATCGGCTGACGGGACAACCCCCTCCTCCATTCTTCGAACCGCGGCTGGAAGATCCGTGGCCACACTGAAAACAAGACCGCTCCCCCGGGGGTCGGCAAACAGCTCCAGCGCCCGATCCATGAGTTCACGAGAATGGCTCAGCCACCGGGGTTCCCCCGTGGCGTTGAAGCAATCGAAGCAGGCCGCAGCCATGAAAATGTAGTCCTCAAGAACTCCCTGTGAGCCCATGAAACCCTGGCAGTAACTGCGATGGAGGATGGAATTATGCCACAGGGTCCCCATGATAAACCCGGCACTCTGCAGGGCCGCTGCAAGATACCTTGGCTCATGAAGGATTTGCCCCGCATACGCCAGGGCAGAGACAGCAAGCCCGTTCCAGGCGGTGATGATTTTCGTGTCACAACCGGGCAACGATCGCCGCTGGCGATGCCTGCCCAGCACCGCCAGAGCCTCATCCATGGGAGCCAGTGCCTCAGCTCCAATGGCGAGTGTGTTCATTCCCTGCAGTGAGGGGTCGCCCGCGAAACTCCCTTTGTCGGTAATTCCATAATATTCACAAAAGGTATTGCCCGTATCAGGGCCAAGAACCGTGAGTATCTCCTCTTTGGTCCAGACATAGTATGCCCCCTCGCTCACTTCCCCGTTTGCCCCGCGCGAATCAGCATCAAAGGAGGAGAAAAACCCCCCGGTCATTTCCCCGGTGGCGGATGGCCGCACCATCATGCACTCCATCATGAAATCAAGCGTCCTGCGGGCAACCGCTCCAAACTCCCGATCTTTTGTCTTCGCAAAGGCGCGTGTATACACCCCGGCGAGGAGCGCGTTGTCATAGAGCATTTTTTCGAAGTGGGGGGTCCGCCATGCTTCATCGGTGCTGTATCGGTGGAACCCGCCACCGATATGATCATGGATTCCCCCCCGGGCCATCCTTCCAAGGCTGAACGCCGATGCCTCTTTCATGGGCGTGCCCCTCTCCAGCAGGAAGGCCAGCGCCAGCGGTCGGGGGAACTTCGGGCTGGTTCCGAACCCGCCGTTGACGCGGTCGTACAGGTGCATCAACTCAACTTCGGCGCGGCTGATGAACGCATGGGGCTCGCCGAACTCTCCTTGCCCTCCCCTGTGGGTCACCCGGGCAAAGGTGTGGGAAGCCGACTCCCTGACCGTGTCGGGTGCGTCACGCCAGAAATCCGCGAGCTGCCTGAGCAGCTCCATAAACCCCATGCGCCCGTAGCGGCCCTCGGGGGGGAAGTAGGTGCCCCCGTAAAAGGGGATTTTATCCGGCGTCAGAAAGCAATTGAGGGGCCATCCGCCGGAACCGGTCATCTGGATAACAGCGTCCATGTAGAGCGAGTCGATATCGGGCCGTTCCTCCCGGTCGACCTTGATGGAGACAAAATGCTCAGAGAGAAAAGCAGCCACCCCTTCGTCCTCAAAGGACTCGTGGGCCATCACATGGCACCAGTGGCAGGAGGAGTATCCAATGGAGAGAAAGATGGGTCGATTCAACTCCTTCGCACGATTAAGCGCCTCGGGTCCCCAGGGGTACCAGTCAACGGGGTTATTACTGTGCTGCTGAAGATAGGGGCTCGTCTCACGAGCCAGTCGGTTTTCACGGGCCATGGCTGCTCCTATA
>JAHJLU010000486.1 GCA_018821745.1 Myxococcota bacterium
AGGCGGCGGCATGGGCATCATCAGCCGGGGAACCTCTACTTCCGGGCATCCCCGCTTTGAGGAGTGCTGCCGCTACCACGCACAGTTTGCCGGAGCTCCCGCATCCGTATATGACACCTCCTCCGCAGATAACAACGACGATGTTACCTGCCGCTCCCGCCTGGCCGCCTGGATCCATGAGACCGGGGAAGATGCAGTCTACTTCTCCTACCACACCAACGCCGGTGGTGGTCGGGGAACATCGACATACACCTACTCCAACAATCCCCCCGATGGAAGCTATGTCCCCGGTGCGGGCACGGCAGGCTCCGACGAGCTGGCCGCAAGGATCCAGTCATATGTTGTGGCCGCCGCCAATGTTCACTTTGAGTCCCCCTGGTCTGACAGGGGCGTTCGCTCGGCCTACTTTGGAGAGCTCAACCCCTCATACCATGACTCCGATGTCCCCGCGGCCCTGGTGGAGGCACTCTTCCACGACTCCACAGCCGACACTGCATATTACCGGGAGCCTTTCAGCCGATACGTGCTGGGACGGGCCGTCTGCCACGCAATCATTGATTATTTCAGTTACGCCGACGGCACCACCCCCGTCTTCCCCCCGGAACCCCCGGTGGGCCTCAAGGTCTTCAACGATGGACCCGGCCGGATTACCGCCCAGTGGCAACCGCCCCTTCCCGATGCAGCTGGGGGCGATGACCCCACCTCTTATCGCGTCTACATGGGTCCATTGGCGACAGCCTTCAACGAAGGCACCACCGTGGACGGGACCAGCGCCTCCTTTGATGACATTCTCCCGGGCCAGACCCTCTATATCAAGGTAACGGCCGTAAACGCCGCGGGGGAATCCCTTGCCACCCCGCCAGCCGCCGTGGGCGTGAGCCCTTCAGGTACAGCCAACGTACTGATAATCGACGGGTTTACACGTTTTGACTCCTCAATGAATTTCATGGAGGGCACCACTGCTGATCCTTCCCATCGCATCCTCCTCCGGAAGCTGTATGACCACCGGGAAGGGATCCGCAACCATGCCCCCGAGTTGGGACGCGCCGGGATGGTCTTTGACACCTGGCACATTGAGGCGACCTCCGGAGGGATGCCCTCCTGGGATCAATACGAGCTGGTGGACTTCATCACGGGGAAAGGGCACGACAGCTTCCCCACTGAGCTATGGGCCGATCTGGAGCAGTTCGTGTCCGACGGCGGCAACCTCTTCGTGAGCGGCTCCCATGTTTACGAGTCCTTCTCCGACCATGGTCTCACCTCCACGGCCCAGTCCCTGTTGGGTGTGGACGCCGGCGCTCCTGCCGACGGCAACTTCTCCGTCACCTACACCACCGACGGGCTCTTCTCGGGCATCACCGAGTCGCCTATTAATTACGGCACCCTGACCGGGTACCATCCGGGAATCATGGAGTCCTTCACGCCCTCCGCCGATGCCACGGGCCAGATTCTTTACTCGGGAGCCGCACAGGCGGGTGTCATCCATTCCCACGGCAGCGGGACGGTCATCTTTTTTGGCTTCCCCTTTGAAAATGTGGAGAACAGCGGTTCCCGCGACGCCATCATGTCAGCTATTGTGGATTTCACAGGTGTACAGGCTCCCGAGGCGGTGGAGCCCGACGGGGGAGTGGACGCCGAGCCCGATTCGGAGACCGACGCCGACACCGACGCCGGCCCATGTGGGCCCAACACCGTGTGTACCACGGAGACCGTCATTGGCTGTCATTGCAACAGTGGTAACACCAAACCTCCCCGCGGCCTTCTCCTCCCCCTGATCCTCATGGGTGTAGTCCTGTGGTATCGACGAAGGAGCCTCCCGGAGTCCAGGTAGCAATGTCCGTCAGAGAAAGAACCCTCATCCTTCTGGCCCAGAAGGGTGCCTCCTCCCTTGCATCCCGTCTCGCCCCTCCCGGGCCCGAGGCTCCCTGCGTTGAATCCCTGCCCCACGAAAGAATCCATCCCCGGTGGTTTCGCTACTGGCTCTCCGATTCCCCCGGGGCAATCTCCCTTGTTCCCGCCGCAATCTCCGTCTCGGATGAGTTGCCAACTCCCCTCGGCAAAGCCTTTACAACAGCGATTCTACGGCTTGCGGCCCATGAACTGTCACCCTGGAGGGAACCTCTCGAGAAGGCACAGCTGGACGCCAAAAACCTCCAGAGCGAACTGAACGCACCTGCCACAACCCCGTCACCCTCCCTGCACCGCAAGGCGCTGTCCTTCATGGCTCATTTTCCCTCCCGGGATCCAGCCACCTTCCTGCCCCTGCTGTTTTTACCCGGACTCCCCGAGGACCTTCGGCCACTGACGGTCCACCTGCTCTTTGATCCCGTCACTGTGTATGCCCTCCCTATTCTTCATGATGAAACCTGGTGAATAAAAGCCTGTTTTATGAGAGACTGCACTCAAAGGAACGGAACGACATGAATTTCCTCTATATTTCTCCAGATTTCCCCATTAATTACCAGCTCTTTACTCAAAATCTTGCCCGGCTCGGGGTGCAGGTCTACGGCCTGGGTGAGAGCCCCTTTTACTCACTCCCGGAAAACATCCGAGAGAGCCTTAGATGGTACGAGCAGGTGGATCTGAGAGACACTCAGGCCGTCATCAATTCCGTCACCGGCATGTTCAATCAGGTGCCGGATCTCAGAGCATTCGATGTGGCGGAATCCCACAATGAGTACTGGCTTGAGTTGGAGGCCACACTCAACTCCCATTTCTCCATCCCCGGGATCACTGCCGGTCACATCGCCCACTGGAAGAGGAAATCGCTCATGAAGGAGTCCTTTGTGGGTGGCGGCATCCCCGTGGCACGGGGCGCTCTGATTCCCACCCTCCCCGAGGCCTTCACCCTGGCCCGTGATCTCTCCTACCCCGTCATCATCAAACCCGATTCCGGTGTGGGAGGCAACGGCGTTCACCTCATCCACAATGAGGAGGACCTCACCACCATTTTCCCCACCCTCGATGAGCCGTACATCATGGAGGAATACATCCGGGGCGGGATCCAGACCTACGACGGCCTCACGGACCACGACGGGAATGTGATCTATGAGTCATCCCTGAACCTCAGCCACGGAATCCTCGACTATATCAAGGGGCAGGACATCGCCTTTCACTCCACCCGCACGATTCCCGACGAGCTGCGTGATCTGGGCCGGAGGGTTGTCTCCATTTTCGGCATTCAACGAAAATTCTTTCACTTCGAATTTTTCAAGCGGGGTGACACCTATCTCCCCATCGAGATTAACGCACGCCCTCCCGGGGGGCCGATCCTGGATCTCATGAACTACGCCATGGACTCGGACCTTTATCTGCACTACGCCACCATGATCCGCGACAATCGCGCCCAGATCCCCTCCGAGAAAAAGTATTGCTGCGCCTACCTGAGCCGAAAAGGCGGCAAGTACAGCCTCTCCCACGAGGAGATCATGGAAAAACACGGTGCCAGCCTGGTGGAATACACGGAGAACCACCCCCTCTACTGGAAGGCCATGGGCCAGTATCGTTACATCTTCCGCTCCCCATCGGAGAATGATCTGCTCGGGATCATGGAAGACGTCCTTCGGAAACCCTGATCCTGCTCCTCCCTCCACTTCTCGCTATTGAGTAGCGATCACCTCAACCTTGTACAGGACCACCTTCGTAATGGGAGCACTCTCCAGCCCCACACCCTGATTCACCACGGGGAGCCTGGCAATGGCATCGACAACGTGCATCCCGCGTAACACCTGACCGAAAACCGCGTACCCGGCCCTTTTGCCCCGCAGCCGACAGTCCAGGCTGTAGTTAGCCTTCACATTGAAGAAAAACTGGGTCTGTGCGGAATCGGCGGCAACTTTTCTCGCCATGGCGATGGTCCCCCGGATGTTGGAGAACCCGTTACAGGATTCGTTCTTCAGGCCCACCACCGGCTCGGTTTTTTTCGACAGCGTGTGTGCCTCGTATGCCCCTCCCTGGATGATAAAGTTCTTTACCACACGATGGAAGACCGTGTTGTTGTAGTATCCTGACTGGACAAGGGAGACAAACCGGGCCACGGTCTTGGGCATCCGTTTGGGGTAGAGGGTAATACGGATTTCCCCCATGGAAGTCACCATCCTGGCAACCAGCCCTGAGTTCGCACGCCCAAGGGGAATTGCCGCTGGGGCACCCCCTTCCTTGTCAGGGATTCCGATTCCATCGCGAGCCAGCTCTTTGCGAAGATTCGGCTCTGTTTCCCGGGCCACCGGATGGGAACAGGAGAAAGCCACCAGAGCAATTGCTGCAAACCACTTCATGTTCCCACAATACGCAATTTCCCCCACCACCGCAACGAAAGAAGAAGGCGGTTTTATTCGGCGGAAAAAGAGAGTAGAATACCCGTTGAAAAGTCTTTACGCGCACCATTTACCCCCGCTGGAAGGTCGCCATGGAAAAACCGGACATTGGCCTCATTGAAGTATTCTGCAGCATCACCGATGCCGCCGTGATGGATCGTTTCTTCTCGGAGATTTTCACAGACTCCGAGCGAAAAGATTTATTTTTACGGTGGGAACTGATGAAACGCCTGAGGGATAAAGTTCCCCAGCGACAGAT
>JAHJLU010000487.1 GCA_018821745.1 Myxococcota bacterium
ACACCGCCCCCACTGCTCGGGCCTTTTCAACGGAACTCGCGCTGCGGTTTACTTCGGTCAATAACTGGATCCGTGAGGATATTTACGACGTCAGGACCCACATCACCAGCGGCGTCCCTGTGCCCGAATCACTCAAGGAGCGGATGAAACGCCGGGGCTCCCGTGAACTTGCCGAGCTGTGTGGCCAGCTGGAGTTGAATGAAACCCTGACCACGGTTCAGAAGGAGCGACTCGTCTCCTGGCGAAATATCAGCCAGGGTTCTGCCGGGGCAGTAGCCCCGAGTCCCGTGAAAGCGTGGGCGTTCCGAGGAGGAGCGGCTGTGGACCTCAGCCAGGGAGCGCGCTCAGAACTGAAGGATTTCGGTGTCATTGTGACCGGGGCTGGTCCCAATTCTATCGCGGAGGCTGTGGTCAGGCGGCTTCTTGGTGCAGGGGCCACAGTGGTCATGGGAGTCTCCTCGATGAGTGATGACCGCGCCATCGGAGCTGCGGACCTTTATCGGGAATGGGCCGCTCCCGGGGCCCGGATGATTGTGGTCCCCTTTGCACAGGGTGTCTACGAGACCACCGCTGATTTTCTCCGGTTTGGCCTTGAGTCGTGCGCTGACAAAATGTACCTGGCCATGCTTCCTTTCGCCGCAGTGGGTCGCAATGGAATGTCTCAGGATCTTGATGAGGCTCATGAGCTGGCACTGAGAGTTAATCTTGTGGGAGTGACCCAGCTGGTTGGTCAGGCGGCACTCCTTTTGCAATCGCAAAAGGTCAACAGGCGTATTCATGTGGTCCTCCCCCTGAGTCCCAACCTGGGCAATATGGGAGGGGATGGCGTCTACGGGGAAACCAAGGCGGCGCTTGAGGTCCTGCTCAACAAATGGTACTCGGAGCCAGCACTGGAGCACAACACTCTCCTGAGCGGTGCACGAATTGGATGGGTTCGGGGAACAGGTCTCATGGGGGGCCAGGATTTGCTGGCACCAATGATTGAGAAAGAGCTGGGGATCCGCACATTTTCCGTTGAGGAGATGGCATCACAGATCCTCACTCTGCTCCCAAGGGAAGCCGCCGATGCGAGCGCGTCTCCACTGATGACGGATCTCACGGGAGGGATCACCGGGTATCCCGACTGGGGAGAGAGAGTGCGGGATCTGCGTCAAAAGGTCGCAGAACAGGTAATTTCGCCTCCGGGAAAAGGGCCCGGATCTTCCCGCGGCAACCCTGGAGTGTTGCCACTCAGCCCTCCCGGGTACAGACCTGCATCACCGGGCACCCTCTTCTCTCCTCTCTCAGGCCAGAGCCTCCAGAATGCCATCGTTGTGGTCGGTTTTGGTGAAGTGGGCCCATACGGTGACGAGTCGGGGCGATGGGATGTGGAGTTGACCGGCGCCTATGGCCACGAGACGGCGCTTCATCTCGCAATTGAAACGGGGCGGATCACTCTGAACACCGCAGACGGGAATTTCAAGGACAGTAAATCGGGGGAAATTCTCACTGAGACAGAGGTTGTCACCCGGTTCGGAGATTTACTCCTCAAGGGGTCAGGCATCAGACTCAGGCCCTCGGAAGGTTACAACCGTGACCGCTATCCTTCAGTGCAGCAGGTGACGCTGGATCGCCCCGTGGTGTGCCGGGTGAAGGATGAATCCGAGGCGCGGCTCCTGGCCCGCGAGAAGAGTGATGAGGTGTTCGAGAGCGAGCAGGGGGAATGGTTTGTGCGAAAAAGCTCAGGGCAGAAGCTGCTCCTCCCCTGCGAAAGAGATCTCCACAACACGGTGGCGGGGATGGTTCCTGACGGCTGGGATCCGAGATTCTACGGACTCACCGAGGTGGAAGTAACTGATCGGGATCGCAACACGCTATATATGCTCATCGCAACAGCCAGGGCCCTTATGAGCGCGGGTCTCTCAATAGAAGAGCTCCACAGTACCATCTCCGCAGGCAGGATAGGTAACGCTCTTGGTTCAGGCATTGGGGGGATGGAGCGCCTCGTGCGCCTCTACGTGGATCCGGCACTCAACAGAGATAGGGATCCCATCTCCCTGCAGGAGAGTCTTGGCAACGTTGGTGGCGGTCATGTGAGTCAGGAGATCCTTGGCAACTACGGCCCCATGATATCTCCCGTCGCCGCCTGTGCCACTGCAGGCATCAGCGTGGAGGCAGCCTGGGAGAAGCTGGTTCTCGGCAAGGCCGATTTTATGGTCGCCGGCGCATTCGATGACCTGAGTTTTGCAGGAAGCGTGGGATTTGACGATATGGCAGCCACCATAGACATTGATACTATGCTGGCTGGAGGGATTTCACCGTCCAGGATGTCACGTCCCCACGATCGGCGACGCAAAGGCTTTGTGGAGAGTCAGGGGGGTGGCACGGTGCTGATGATGCGGGCGGAAAAAGCCATTGAAATGGGCCTCCCGATTTATGGAGTCATTGCCAACGCATGGTCATTCGGGGATGGAGTGAGCCAAAGCATCCCTGCCCCCGGACTTGGCATGCTCAC
>JAHJLU010000488.1 GCA_018821745.1 Myxococcota bacterium
CATGATCTCGGGGGCGGCTTTCAAAAGTGCGCTGACACGGGTGATGAGCGTGGCGAACAGCTCTCTGCTGATGGGGGGAAGCCCCCGGATTCCCGTGAAGAGGGCTCTGCTCTTCAGTCGGTCTACCATGGACAGTGCTTCATTTTGACCTATGGGCGCAAGCCCCGACGTGACATCGCGGAACATCTCGATGTAGACCCCGCCAAGCCCGCAGAGCACAACATGTCCGAATCCGGGCTCATGGGTTGCGCCGATAAAGAGCTCCTGACCGCGGAGCATGGGTTGGACAAGGACGGCCTGGGCCCCTTCGATCTCCATGAGGCGGGCAAAATGGGAGCGGAGCATGGTGTCGTTGTCAACATTGAGAACGACACCCCCCACATCGGTTTTGTGGACGGGCCCCACGACCTTCATGACAACAGGATATCCCACCTGATCCACGAAGGAGAGGGCCAGATCGTCGGTGTCCACTTCCGCCTCCTGAACACGCCCAATCCCTGCTGCATCCAGGAGGGCGGTGACGCTGTCGGGAGGAAGGTATCCGCTGGCGCTGTGGGTAATGGTCTCCCGGACAAGTGGACTATTGATCTCGGGAAGGTTCGGGTGTGCCTCCATGGGCAGGGGACGCTGCGCTACCTTGGCCAGCGTATTACCAAAGAGGACCTCGTCGGAGAAACAGCTGCGTCCAAGGGACTTGAAAGTGTCCACCGCGTCTTTGGCTGTGATAACCGATGGCAAAATGGGCCAGATGGGCTTCTCGCAGTTCTTCATTTTTTCATCCAGGAGCCGGTAAACGGGTGTTACATCACTAAGCCCGGGAGTCCCGAAGATGACCGCCATGCCGTCAATGTCTGCAAATTTCGTGTCGATTGTGTCGAGGATCACTCCCAGCTGCTCTGCGGTTCCCGTAGCCAGAAAATCCACCGGATTGGCCACAGAGGATCCGGGATAGAGTTGATTCAGCAGCTCTTGTGCGTGGGGGCCCATAAGTGGCGGGACCTTCAGCCCTCCGCGGGAGAGCGTATCGGCAAGCATGACACCCGGGCCACCGGCGTGGGTGATGATGGCTATCTTGTCACCCTTGAGTTCAGGATGGAGGAAGACCGCTGCCGTGAGCATGAGCTCCTCTCTGCCTTCGCAGCGGATAACTCCCGCCTTTCGGAACAGTGCCTCCACCGCCTCATTGGAAGAGGCCAGGGCACCGGTGTGTGATGAGGCAGCGCGGTTGCCCGCTTCGGAAGCACCTGCTTTGATGGCGGCCAGAAAGCAACCTTTTTCTATCAGAGACTGGGCATGTTTCAGGAACAGCTCGGGTTTATCTATTTTCTCCATATAGAGCAGCTTAACCCGTGCGCTGACCCCGGGTGTGTAAGCTTCGTCCCAATACTGGAGCACCTCTTCAACGCCGTTCTGCGCACTGTTCCCGACGCTGTACATGGAGGCGAAGGAGAGCCCCATCTCTATCCCTGCTTCCATGATGAAGGCGGCGGTTGCGCCGCTGCCGCTGACAAAGTCCGCGCCCATGGGATCCAGACGGGGGACTGGTCCCGCAAAAGATCCTGCATAGCTCGGGTTGAGGATAACCATGTAGTTGGGGCCTACGAGGCATAGGTGGTGCTCATTCACATATTTCAGCAGGGAAGCCTCAAGTGCTTTCCCCTCTTCTGTGCTCTCGCTGAACCCCGCGGAGAGGACAATAAATGCCTTGGTGTTGTTATTCTCGGCCAGGTACTGGACTGTCTGGGGGACCAGCTTTGCCGGGATGGAAATAATGGCCAGGTCGATATCCCGGGGGAGATCCTGGGGGTTTTTGTAACAGGGGATCCCCTGCACCATATCCTCTTTGGGATTCATCGCATAGATCTGGCCGTTGAATTTGCCGTCGATGATGTTCTTGAGGACTTTCCCTCCCGGCTTCTCTACGACGTTTGATGCTCCGACAATTACAATACTTTTTGGGGCGATGAGCTGTTTTAGAATCATGAAAAACTCCCTTAACGGTGTGTCTGAACCGTAAAAGCTTTAAGCCGGCTGATGCCATTCAAGATCAGAACCTAGAACATTTTACCCGTGATGAAAAGGGGATTTTCCTCCCGGGGAGTTCCACGGGGTATTTGGGGCGCATTTGCGCACTGGTGGCCTTTGTCACCGTGGGCGACAATGGGGGTCCCTGGGCCGGAATTCAGAAAGTCGGGGTGCGATCTGTATGTATTCTCCTTTCCCCCGGGGCAAAAATAAAGTAGATTGGATTAACACTCCAGAGAGGCGACCATGGAACAGACAAAAAAAGAGCTCCCCCTTCTCCTTATCGCAGACGACATGCCCACAAATCTTCGATTGATATCAGGGATTCTCGGCGAGGAAAATTATCAGATGTTTTTTGCCCACGATGGGGAGATGGCGCTGTCCATGACCCGGGAGCTAAAGCCCGATCTCATTCTCATGGACATTGTTATGCCCAAAATGAACGGGATTGAAGTGTGCATGGAGATAAAAAAAGACAAGAAGCTCAAGCATATCCCCATAATATTTCTCACGGCAAAAGATTCCGATGACGATGTTATCGAGGGATTCGAGGCAGGCGCGGTGGATTACGTGACAAAACCCTTCAATGGTGTGGTGCTGCGCGCCCGTGTCAATACCCATGTGGAACTGAAGTTGACCCGTGACAATCAGCAGAACCGGATTGAAGAACTGAGCCAGGCTGTCAATATCGCGATCACCAACTTCGTGAACATGAGCAAATCACGATATCCCTGGGAAAACTGAGCCATTAAAACCCCGGGGTCTCCATGGGACCGTGGGAAGAGCCCGACAAAAACTGCCGCAAAACGGGGTCAGAGGAGTTCCTGAACTCCTCCATGGTTCCTTCCCGGTAGATGCGTCCCTGATAGACCATGGCAATTTTGTCGGCAATCCCAAAGATGGCCTGCAGATCATGGGAGACAACGATGCACCCCACGTTCCGATCCCGGGCCAGGGAGAGAATCAGTCGATCCACCCGGCGGGCGCTCACGGGATCAAGTCCTGTGGTCGGTTCATCAAAGAGAATATACGAGGGATCCAGTGCCAGTGCCCTGGCAATGGCAACACGCTTGCGCATGCCATCTCCAATGTCAGCGGGAAAGGTATTGGCGTGGGCATCCATTCCCACTTCCCTGAGCAGCTTCATCGCCACTTCTCCCGCCTTTTTGTCGTTGAGTCCCTTGTGCTTTTTCAGGGGCAACTGGACATTCTGGAGGACAGTGAGGCTATCGAACAGAGAGGAGGCCTGAAAGACCATGGCCACCATTCGCCGGATCGGGAGAAATTGCTTCTCCGACAAGCCTTCCACGTTCTGTCCATCAACAATTATTTCGCCCGATGTGGGGGTGAGCAGGCCAATGATATGTTTGATGGTAACGGATTTTCCCACCCCCGAGGTGCCCACAACAAAGAGCACCTCGCCCCGTTCAACGCTCATGGTGATGCCGGTGAGGACCGTTTTTTCTCCAAATTGTTTGTGCACATCAATGAATGAGATGGCCATGTCACACCTTTTGCACCGTGGCCAGGCCAATGGCGGAAATGCTGAAATCTATGATAATCACCGCGAGGGACGCGTTGATCACTGCGCGTGTAGTGGCCGTTCCCACGCCCTGAGAGCCGCCGGTGGCAGTGAG
>JAHJLU010000489.1 GCA_018821745.1 Myxococcota bacterium
GGTGCTGGTCAAGGAGACCGGCCTTGTGAAAAAGTCCACTCCCTCCACTCCTCCACGTGGTCTGGTGATTGTCTCTGACCCGGACGGGGATCTTCCCGGCGCAATTACATAAGGCGAGGCGGTGCTGGATGTAATGGAACAGCACCTTGGATTTGTCGCCCGCCTGGTTTTTAACCCCGGACTGGAAGAAGTGAAGCGGCTTCTGGGTAATAACGATTTTATCCACTACGTCGGGCATTCGGTCAAGGGAGCGCAGCTGGAAGTAGCGTGGAAACTGCGCGACGGGCTTCTGACAGGTGCAGATATCCGCGCGCTGTCTCAGGCCGGACCCTTGCCCTATTTTGTGTTTGCCTCAGCATGTCCCGGGCTGTCCGGCCTTGAAGTGCCATGGGATGGCCAGATGTACGCGGCCTTTCTCCATGGGGGGACCAGGCACTATTTGGGTACTCACTGGGATCTGCCCGACGGGCAGGGCGCAGAATTCGCCGTTGATTACTACCACCTCATGGGCTCAGCTTCCCTGGGGGCAGCCCTGCGGGGCGCGCGGAAGGGAAGCGTAAAAAAGGGAGACTCGTTGGTTTTTAGTCTCTTTTTCCACTGCGGTGAGCCGGATTATTCGCTCTCCCCCGCCTCCGTGGCCGAGGAGCCTACACGCCTGGGGGTGCGGGGCGATGTCCCCTGGAAAAAGCCCCGGAAAAACTCCGAATCTCTCCCCCATGGGATCACGCCGGTCAGGGGGGGCTCTAAAAGGGGTGGGCGTGCGCTTCGGTTCCTCGGTGCTTTTCTGATCATCCTCTCCGTGGCGATTCCATCGGTGTATCTTACCCATAAGGCGCTCAAGAGGCGCCGTGACCGGATTGAGGTGGTCCTGGGGCGACCGCTTATGGATTCAACGGACCGAACCCTGGCTTTTCGTGGGTTTTCCTCCACCCAGAAGGGGCTTGAGGGTCCCATCATTCGCATGGAGCGATGTTTTATCAAGCATCTTACCTATGTGAGTGGTCTTGATGTGATCGACGGTCGGGAAGGGATGTTACCCAAGGGTGTATACCTCGAGCTTTCCGGAAAAATCATCCCCGATAAGGATGGCCCCAGAATTCTCCTTGTCGTTCATCGGAAGCGTGACAGGACAATCCTCTACATTGATGAGTTTTCCCTGTTTACGGCAGGAGAAGAGCAGTGTATCAAGCTGTCAGAGTGGGTCAAGCGGACCCTGGATCTGTAAAGATGTGAGGCCTGTTGCCGTGGGGCTGCCAGGAATTGAAACTGAATTGGAAAAGTGTTATAAAATGGTTGCTTTTCTGAGTCAATCGGATAAGTTGCAGTTCCACAAAGGTTGAATCCACCGATGTTGCTCCCAGGTTTTTTGACTATCCTATTGGATTCTGCAGGATCCACCAATAACCACGCAAAAGAATTGATTCGGGGTGGTCGAGCCCACCGTTTGTTTATCACCGCACAGGAGCAAATTGCCGGGAGGGGCAGGGGTACAAACACATGGGTCTCCCCAAGGGGCGGCATCTATCTATCACTCGCCGCACCCCTCACGGGCAGATTCAGTAAAGAGTCACTGGGACCAAGACTTGCGTTGGCTGTGCGCCGGGTACTCATGGCCCGTTATGACTTCGGCATTACGATCAAGTGGCCCAATGATTTGCTGTGCCGCGGCCAGAAGCTGGCAGGATTCCTGTTGGAGCTGGTGAAGAGTCCGACCGGGCAGGAAGTTCTCATCGTGGGGCTCGGGGTTAATGTCAACGTAACTCCCGAGCGAACGCAGCAGATGTGGTACACACCCACGTCCATCAGCAGGGAAGTTGGCACCACTGTCGACCTGCCGGAGTTGACTCTTGCCCTGGCTCGGGATATGGTCCATGCGGTTTATGACGAAACAATGAGTGTTACGCCGGATGATGTTATCAGAGAAGAGATTCTTTTATGCAGCGCGACTATTGGTCACGAGGTCACGGTGCTTCTCCCCGGTGGGGCGAGGATCAGCGGTATCGCTCGTGACGTGAGCCGACGATTTTCTCTCATGTTGGAACATGGGGGCATTATTACCGAGGTAGACGCAGGAGACTGTTTCCATTCTACCCCGGAGAAATAGAGGAAGAGTTATGGAAAAAGGATTATCCATCACCATCATGGGAATGACCGTGGTGTTCGCGGTGCTCATCGTCATTTATATCAGTATTGCGCTGCTCACACTGACAGAGCGGCTTTTTCCACCCCCTGCGGTTCCTGACGGACCCCAACCGAGAAGTCCGGGAAATACTTCGGGGGGGAGCCAGACCGGGATTCCCACCGATGAGGAAGTTGCTGCCATGAAAGCGGCTTTTTCCCACCACCTGAACATGAAACCTGACCAGTTTGATTTGGAGATCAAATAGTTTTTAAACGGAGTGAATGTAATGATAAAAATCACTGAAACGATTTTACGCGATGCCCACCAGTCACTGATTGCCACGAGAATGCGGCTTGAGGACATGATCCCTGCCCTGGAGATGCTGGATGCAGTGGGATACCACTCCCTGGAGATGTGGGGAGGGGCGACGTTTGACTCCTGCCTTCGCTTTCTCAATGAAGACCCGTGGGAGCGCCTCGTCACCATCAGAAAACATGTAAAGAAAACGAAGCTCCAGATGCTCCTCCGAGGGCAGAATGTGGTTGGCTACCGCCACTACGCCGATGACGTTGTCACGCGGTTCGTGGAGCTGGCCGCCAAAAATGGAATTGATATCTTCAGGGTGTTTGATGCGCTCAACGATATGCGTAATATCGAGTTCGCCATGAAGGCCGTGAAAAAGACGGGCAAACATCTTCAGGGGTGCATCTCCTACACCCTCTCTCCCGTCCACACTGAGGAGATATTTATAAAATTTGCCAAAGATCTCAAAGGCGTCGGGGCAGATTCCATCGCCATAAAAGATATGGCCGGCCTCCTCTCGCCTGCCGGAGCCTTCTCCCTGGTTAAGAAACTCAAGCAGGAGGTGGGGCTGCCTGTTCAGGTGCACACTCACTGCACCTCCGGCCTCGCTATGATGACCTACTTCATGGCCGCCCAGGCGGGTGCCGACGTTCTGGACTGTGCCCTCTCCCCCCTCTCGTGGGGTACTTCCCAGCCGCCTACGGAGAGTATTGTCCACGGCTTCCGCGGGACCGAGTGGGATTCGGGGATTGACCCCGCAAAATTCAAGGATCTCACCACCCATTTCAAAAAAGTTCGGGAGAAATACGCTTCCCTTATCAGCCCCATCTCCGAGCGCCTTGATGTGGATGTGCTCCAGTACCAGATTCCCGGCGGGATGCTCTCCAATCTGGTGAGCCAGCTCGAAAAACAGAAGAAGCTGGATCGCTATGATGAAGTGCTGCTCGAGGTTCCCAGAGTGCGCAAGGAGCTTGGATATCCCCCACTGGTGACCCCCACCTCGCAGATCGTGGGTACCCAGGCAGTCATGAATATTATCGCCGGGGCCCGCTACAAAATGATCACGGAACAGACCAAAGATTTGGTCCGAGGAAAATACGGGCGCACACCGGCCCCCATCTCCGATGAAATCAAAAAACAGATTATCGGCGACGAGAAAGTGATTGAAGGTCGTCCTGCCGATTCGCTGGAGCATGAGCTTCCCGTGATTCGTGAGAAATATGCAGCCTTGATCAAGAAGCCCGAGGATGAGGTGAGTCTTGCCCTCTATGCAGATGTTGCGGCCAAGTTCCTTCGCGGTGAAGGCGAAGCCGAGGCGCTCCCCTCCGATGCTCCCGCTGTCGCTGCAGTGGAGAAAGCACCACAACCTTCCGTTGCCTCGATGCTCCCCGCTGCTTATGATGTAACCGTCAACGGCAAAAATTTCCATGTCAATGTTGTGCCTGCCGGACAGGGTGTGACCGTGGCGACTCAGACGGCCCAGGTCGCGCAGGCTCCCACTTCAGGATCCACAGGCGGAAC
>JAHJLU010000490.1 GCA_018821745.1 Myxococcota bacterium
TCTATCACTTGCCCCTCATGAACATGCACGCGTGCCCTGCCCGAAGCCATGCGAAAGGCCAACTCCACTGACCCTGCGATTCGCGGGGCGGAGCTGTCTTTCAGGATGACCCGATCAACCATCACCTCAAAGGAATCATGGGCCGGCGGAGACTCCGGGCTGCTCAGGTCATACCGCTCATCCCCGATGAGAATTCGGGTGAAGCCCTGCCGCTGAAGCATGTTTGACATCTCCTGGGAGATTGGTCCGGAGAGGGGTGCCGAAATTGTCAGGCGAGTGCCGGAAGGCATGCCGGAAAGCTCCCGCACGACGCTCTCTACATCGTGGGAGTTGATGGGACCATGGCCACGGGGGCAATGGGGCGATCCCAGATGGGTAAAAAGTACGCGCAACAGTGGCGAGAGATGCGAAATATCACTCAAGCGGCTCTTGCTTCCCTTGCGGCCAGACTTTTGCTCCAACGCGACAGTGGGAGAGAGACCGTTGATCCCCATAAGCGTCGGTCTGTCACGCTTTCGCGAGAAGTACCCCACCTCCGAACTGAGAGTCTCAAGGTACCGAAACCGCCCCTCCGCGTGAATGGTATCAAAAACAAGGGATGATTTGCCGGATCCGGACACCCCCGTAAACACAACAATCTTCCCCTTGGGAACGGACAGGTCGATGTGCTTCAGGTTATGGGTGGAGACACCGTAAAGATTGATCTTCATCAGAGATTTTGTCGAGTGAGCATCAACTCAAAGACTTCCGGGGGCAACATCTGGTCCAGGGGGAACTGGTACTCCTCGCGACCATCGGGTCCGCGGGTGAAAAACCGCCCTTCCCGGGCGATATAGGCGATGAGCCCCCAGGTGACCTTCAAATCCGAGCGCCCCACCTCTGCGAGATCCGTGAACCGCTTCCCCATGTAGAGGCGGCGGATCTCGTTCTCGTCCCACACCATGCGCTTTCCAAGGGTCGCCTCGGAGATGTCATGGAACAGCACATCTTCCCCTGCCTTCTCCCGCAGAAGATCGGCAAAATCGAACATGGGGGGCGGAGTATCAAATCCGGGGAGATGCTGTTTTAAAAACTCCAGGGCGGGGCCGTCTGTCCCGGCGCTCACAATAAAGGCACATTCCTTGAGTTTCTCCCCCAGCATCTCAAGATTTTCCGGGGTGAAGGCCATGTAATGCGAGTTGGCCGGATTGACCAGCGTAGCCAGCGCCAGCTCGGGACCATCATGAGACTGTATCATCTGAATATTAAGCAGCACCGTGCTCCCTTCGAGACTGGGGAGAGCCGATGTGCCGTTCCAGATGATGGATTTCTTCATACTCTTCTGAGGCAGACCCATGGCAAGGATTCGTTCGTTTCCAAGGGTTCCCGGACGTCCCATATCACGAATCCCCTTCAGAGAGATGACTCGCTCGCGGGAGTTGGTTTTTTCCACTTTTCGCATTTTCGAGGAGCTCATCCGCTCCTCACGCCTGCCGGCCAGCTTCCTGATGAGATTTCGAAGGGCTTGGGGATCCTCGATAACGGGCTCCTCTGGATCATCAAACCACTCACCAATAAGCTTGGGAAGTGTCTCAACCACCACCATGGCCCTCTCCTCAATGGAACCGCTAACCACCAGGTTGAACTCCGTCAGGTGTCCCTTTTCTGAATTGCTGCTCACCTGCCGCCGCTCCGTGATGGTCTCCTTATTCCAGGGAAGATCATAATTGATAACCAGATCTACAGAGTCCACGCGACAGTCGAGATGTTCATCGGTCACAAAACCCACGACAGAGCCTTGGTACTCAGCGATTTTGCCGGCCTGAACCTGGGACTCCACCCGCAGAGATGCGTAGCCAGCCCCTGTTACCAAAGCCATCAGAGGCTCGATGAGTTCCGGGAAGTGGGTGTGTATCAATATTTTTGGAGAGAAGTATCGCACTTCATCCAGGAGCAGCCGGAGATACTCCTGCTTGGGCGTTGAGCTGCTCTCCTTAACAATGTGGGATATCTCGCCCAGGCCAAGTCGCAGTTCCTTGATGGAAGAGAGGATGGACGACAGATCCTTTTTAGACCATTCAAACCGCGTGCCGGCCAGGGCAAAGAGTCTGGTCAGTTGATCCCCCATCACTTTGCGCTGTTTCATGTTTTGTGCGAGGAGCACACGGATTTTTGCCCGGCGGGGGACCTCTGGCCGAATAATCAATGGATCACGACTCAGGGTAATGGAGGCGACCTGCTGCATCAGCGGCTCAACCCCTTCCCAGCCGGTGACCTTGCCAAAGTGGTCCCGTTGCGCGCTTCGGGCGAGAAAGGACCACAGCGGACCAAAATCCTTGGGGAAAAAGTACTGGGCCAGGTTGATCACCATCTCTGTGCTGTCAAGCACCGGAA
>JAHJLU010000491.1 GCA_018821745.1 Myxococcota bacterium
CAGCGCCCAGAATCCCTCGGGGAGCGACTGCCCCGCCACGGCGCCGTGGGACCCCCAGTTGCCCATGATCCTGGGTGATACCGCCGATGCCACCTACGAGATCCGTCTCACGCTGGAGGGCATGCTCCCCGCGAAACCCACGGTGACCGTAGCGTTGCCCCTTACAGAACAGGAGCTCGCCTCGGCCAGGTCCCAGGTGACCTACACCTATGATCCCCAGTCCATGCGGGCTATCCACCGGGAGACAGGGGGCGCCTCATACACCGACGACTGGGAGTTTGCCGCCGCCCCCGACGGATGGATCTTTGATGAAGAGAATCTCCAGCGATATCTGGCCGGGGAGGACGCGACAGCGCTCGCGGCGCTCACGGCTGACGGAACGGCCCACAGAGTGCCACTGCCGGGAACATCACCCTATTTTGCCACCCTCTCCAACGACAACTCCTGGGGCAGCACCCTCTACCTCTCCCTGGCGGTCTCCGTGGAACCTTACACTCCTGAAGAGACCACGGACATCACCCCGGGAGGTTCAGGCTGCAGCTGCACTGTCTCGGGCGCAGTCCCACGCCCGGGGCCTCTGTGGATCTTCGGCCTGCTCGCCCTGTGGCTGTATAGAAAAAGAATCCTCACGTCGACCTGACGTTATTTTGCAAAAAAGGAGAGGAGGGGCAGAGGACCACTCAGTCGATCTCTTTGTGGATCTTTCCAAGGAGGCTCATGAAGGACTTCTTGTGGGCGGCGTACACAGCGTTCTCACAGCCCAGCTCCACAATGTAGAGATCATCATCACCGGCCAGGATGCCCACGGTGTAATGAAAATTCTTGTGTTTGTAGGGGGCTCTCATCTCCAGCACGAAGCCGGTGCTCTTGAACTTGGTCTTTTTCTCCAGCTTGTAGCCTTTGAACTCTGTCAGTTCCCGCTCCATGAGGGTCGCCCAGAAGCTGGGGGAGCCATTCTTCTTGTTCTCGCGGTGCGTCACCCGGATAGCTGAGGCATCGGCGGCCACAAGTCGGAGGATGGTGCTGGATTTTTGGGTCTCAACGAAGCCTTTGGGGGGATCAAAGTTCACATGTCCGCAGGCTCCAGCAAATATAGCAAGGATAAAAATGTATTTTTTCATCATGTTAGTTCCTGAAGAGTGTTACGATGTCAAAGTATCTGATCCACTCGATGGGGGTTTGAATTTTAATGGCAGGACCCTTGTAGCTTGAGGTCCCGTGACGCATATAAAACCGTACATTGATCGTGGCGAAGGAGACGAGGTTGCTGTAGTAGCGGAGCATCCCTTTTATGCGCTCGATCTCGCCGGTGACGCGGGTGAGTTCCTTCTCTATGGCCAGCGTGTCCTTGACCTTGGTGGCCTTGGCCAAAATGGCGGTGAGCCTGTCCCGGGCGCCCAGGAGGTTGTTCATGCGCATGCTGAGATCCACAAACTGGGAGGTGATGTCCTCGGAGGAGACCCTGCGTGAGGTCATCTTTCCAAACCCCTCAAGCTCCTGAATAAAGTCGAAGAATCTGGCCGCGGGGATTCTCACAACCAGGTAGTTGTTGTCCCGGGACTTGAGATATCCCTTGTACTTCTCCGTGAGGGTGAGGCAGCGCTTGGACGCCTTCTCGGGATCAAAAACACCGACAGAGAGATCCCCGTGGTAAATAATCATGCGCTGCTGGAGCGTTGTGCGATCACTCTTGGATTCGGGAGCGGAGTTTTCCGGCGTGCTCTTTTTCGTGGCCGTTGTCTTGTCGGCCCTATAGTCGCTCCGTTCACTTACCCCTGTGGTGGGACTGGGACGTGCCTCTTCGGACTCCATGCTCTTTGAGGCGGGGGCGGAATCACTCGCGGTCCGGGCTCCACCATAGTTGCGGTATCGATAGGACGAGGGACGGTGGCTCATCTCCGACCTCTTTGCACAACCCCCAAGGGCTGTGGCCAGTAATGTCAGTAACAAAATTATTCTCACGGCATACCTCCATTTGGGTTATTACCTGTCAGTGCGCTCAGGTACGTTCTGGTTTACCACTTCACATTGCTAAATCAATACAAAAAGTTAACAGTAATGATGGCCAACACGCAAAATTTCTTCTATACCTTATCAGCCCGATACAGGTCAAACGGTCCTGGGGCCATAAAATTCTAACTGGTCAGCAGAAAAATAATGGCGAAACAGAATATTTTACTGGTAAACACCGACGGTCCGGAGAACAGAGTCGCCCTCGTCGAAGGCGGCAACCTTGCCGAGCTGTTCATCGAGCGGCAAAAATCCGTCTCCAACGTGGGAAACATTTATAAGGGCAAGGTCCTTCGCGTCATGCCCGGAATGCAGGCCGCCTTTGTGGACATCGGTCTGGAAAAGGCCGCCTTCCTTTATATCACCGACATCGTCGGAGGGCGACTCCCCAACAGAATCAAGCTCTATCTCCAGAACCAGGATGAGGAAGATGATGTTGAAGAGGATGAGGAGCTGGACTTTGATATCCTCGAAGAGGATTTTGATCAGCAGAAGACACCGCGGATAGAACAGTTGCTGTCACCGGGACAGGAGATCCTGGTGCAGGTCGCCAAGGATCCGCTGGGTACCAAAGGCTCCCGGGTAACCGGATATGTCACCCTGCCCGGGCGTCACCTGGTCTTCATGCCCTATGTTGACCACGTGGGTATCTCCAGAAAAATTGAGGACGACGAGGAGCGTCTCCGCCTCGAGGGGATTCTCGAGGAGATCCGCCCCATCAACACCGGCTTCATTATCCGTACCGCCTGTGTGGGTCAGAACGCCGAGAGCATACGAAATGACCTGGACTACCTTCTCCTCATGTGGGAGCGTATCCAGAGCCAGTATCACAGTGTCCCCGCACCCTCCCTCATCTTCAGCGAGCTGGATCTGATCCTCCGCTGCATCCGGGACCTGGTGACACCGGAGATCGACAAATGCATGGTGGACTCCCCGATTCATTACAAGCGGATCAAGGAGTTCATGGAGGTCTTTTTGCCCCAGTCGGTGCATATCCTTGATGACTACCGGGGAAATATTGCCATCTTCGACCTCTATGATCTGGAACCCCAGATTGACCAGGCCCTCACCCACAAGGTTTGGCTAAAATCTGGGGGTTACCTTGTCTTTGAGCGCACCGAGGCGCTCACCACCATCGACGTGAACACGGGGAGCTTCATCGGCCAGCGCAGCCTCGAAGAGACCATCACCCAGATCAACATGGAGGCAGCCAAGGAGATCCCGCTGCAGCTCCGGCTCCGCAATATCGGCGGGCTCATCGTCATCGACTTCATTGACATGGAAAACGAGGAGAATCGTGAGCGTGTTATGCAAGCCTTTGCCGAGGCGCTCTCCCTGGATCGTGCCCGGCACATGGTGTTGCCCATCTCCGAGTTCGGGCTCATGCAGATCACCCGGCAGCGGATCCGCGAGTCGCTGCTCAACACCATGACGGAGCCCTGCTCCTACTGCCGGGGCAAGGGATACAACAAATCCCTTGAGACCATCTCCTCGGAGATTATCCGCACCCTCATCCGCAAGGGAGAGAAAATCCCCACGGACTCGCTGAGGATAAAATGTAACCCCACCCTGGCTGATTTTCTCGCCCACAACTATCAGGACTGGCTGGACCGTATTGAGCTGCGCCTGGACAAGCCCATCAACGTCCACGCATCGGAAATTCTCCACGTGGAGGAATACGAAATAACCGGCGAGGGTCCCCCAACAGCCTAGTCTGGCCGATCCCTGCGCGGGCATCTGACCCCTTGTGGCCCCTTACTCAATGTTCCACTTTTTCAGTTTGTACTGGAGGGCCCGCCTGGAGATCCCCAGCGCCCGCGCGGTGTGGGTCCTGTTCCCGCCGTTGGCCTCCAGCGTCTCCAGAATTGTTGATTTTTCCAGTGATTGCAGGGCACCCTTTCCGGGGACCGGGGCACTTGTCTGCGCCCCGTTTCCGGCCTCCCGCACCGTAAGGGGCATGTGGGCAGGCTCCAGAGTTCCGCCACGGGCCATAATGCTGCCCCGCTCCATGGCGTTACGCAGCTCCCGGATATTGCCCGGCCAGGGGTAGGCAACCAGGATGCCCGCCAGCTCGGGGGATATTTTCGGGGGAATCCCCGGGGAAAATTCCGCCAAAAACCGCTCCGCCAGAGGGATAATGTCGTCGGCGCGCTCACGCAGGGAGGGCATGACCACTTCGAAGACATTGAGCCGGTAGTAGAGATCCTCGCGAAATGTGCCCTCTTCAATGGCCCTGGCCATCACCACGTTGGTTGTGGCGATGATACGGACGTCGCTCTTTCGCGCTTTGTGGGAGCCCACCCGCTCGAACTCCTTCTCCTGGATTACCCGCAGCAGCTTTGCCTGCAGCGTGATATCCATCTCGCCGATCTCGTCCAGGAGGAGGGTCCCGCCGTCGGCGGCCTCGAACCGTCCGGGCTTGGTGACAGAGGCCCCCGTAAAGGCCCCCTTCTCCACACCGAAGACCTCTGACTCCAGCAGGTTCTGCGGGATGGCGGCGCAGTTCATTTTCAGGAAGGGTTTCGTGCGGCGGTTACTCCTCGCGTGGATAAACTCCGCCGCGACCTCCTTGCCGGTCCCGCTCTCCCCCGTAATGAGCAGATGGGCATCCGACCGGGCCATGGCCTCGAGCACCTGTACCACCTCCACCAGCGCCACGGAGGAGGATCGAATCCCTCCGAACTCCACACTGCCCGACGGAGCAGGGCTGCCGCCCGTGAGCGACTGAATGATCTCCCGAAGGCTCGAGAGCTCCACGGGCTTCTCCAGAAAATCCTGAGCCCCCAGCTTCATAACGTCAACGGCGAGCTTCACTTCTCCATAACCCGTGATGAACACCACGGGGACCCCGGGATTACGTGCCTTTATCTCTGTGAAGACCGCGATGCCCCGCCGGGAATCCCCCTCCATGTTCATGTCGAGGAGGATAAGTCCAACCTGCTCTTTGCCGAGCAGAGCCAGGGCCTCCTCACCGTTTTGTGCCATTTGCACCGTGTGTCCCATGGAGGAGAGGGCCCTCCCGAGCATGGTACGGAACTCCCGTTCATCGTCAATGACCAGAATATGCGCCATGAAAATATCACTCCTCAGAACCGGATCTCCGCCCGGGTGCCTTCTCCCACCTCGCTGGTGAGCGTGAAAAGGGCCCCATGATCCTCGGCGATACGTTTGCAAATCGCGAGGCCAAGACCGCTGCCGCTTGTCTTCGTGGTGAAATAGGGCTGGATCACCCGCGGCAGATCAGCGGGCGGGATGCC
>JAHJLU010000492.1 GCA_018821745.1 Myxococcota bacterium
TGCAAACTTCACTTTTTTCGTCCATTACCGGGACGCCACAGCGGGGACATTTCATGGCTTGGTCACTCCTTTTCCGAGGTTGGCACACCATGCGGTCATCTGATCACGGCGTTTTTTCGCCGCGAGGAGCATGGCCAGCGTTGGTTCGGGTACTTTTTGGGTCTGTTCAATGTGAAATTCGCTGGTGGTTGCGAACTCATAGACGGGCTCCCCGCGGGCGGCGAGCTCACAGTTCCACAGGTAGACACCCTTGATGATCCGGGGCACCGACTCCACGGACCAGGCGTTTGTGTCGTGCATGAGGACCATTCCCTGCTTGTACAGATAGAGGTCTTTCATGACATTGGAAAAATTTTTGCCGGCGCTCCGCTGGAAGGGGTCGTTGGAGTCAAGGTTCCACATGACCACGGTGTAGCCCCTCCTGGTGAGCAGAGATCTTGAGAAGCGGGTCATGAGGCCGAAGGGCGGCCTGTAAAGAGAGGGCCGGTATCCCGTAATGCGCTCGATGATCTTCTCGTTGCGCAGGATCTGTTTGGTCTGCAGAGGGCCACTCAGGGAGGCCATGTTGGGATGGGACCATGTGTGGTTCCCCACATAGTGGCCCCGACGGTGAACTTCCAGCAGTACGTCCCGATTTCTCGAGGAGATGGGGTTCTTCCCGCCAAAACGGCGACCGTTCACATAAAATACGCCCTTGATGTTGTACTGGTCCAGATAATCCAGCAGGATGGGCGTTGTACGATAGTTGGGACCGTCGTCAAACGTGAAGACAATATGTCGGCCCTGGGCCTCTTTCCCCGTGATCTCGACTCCCACGGGGACATGGTTGAGTGAGGTCCCCCGCGTTGCTTTTGCGGCACTCGCGGGCGGTGGAGAGTCATTGGGCACTTTGGGGTTGGCTGCTGTAGGGGTCTGTCCCAGGAAAACAGCCGAAAAAATTAGAAAAAACATGGAATAAGCCATGTGGGATCCTTTGGGGTGACGGGCCCAATACTGCGTTCACTCCATGAAATTTTCTTTCATGTGGAACGCATATCGTTTAGGGTCAGTTAGACCGGCCAGGGGCCGGGGCACCGCGCGGAGCAGTCAAGGTGCCAGGTCCACAGGGAAAACATGGGAAAGCTGAATTCCCCAGGCAGGCCCAGCTCCTTCGCAGTCGTGAATATACTAGTTGAAGTTTACAAATTGTCAAAACTTATGACCTCCAGGTCCCTTGGTTGAATATGTCCATTCTTGTACTTTTGCAGTTCGGCTTGACCGTGGCCATTGTGCTGTTTCTGCGCCCCCATCTGGCCCTGGTGCTCCAGAGCATTCATCCGGGCATTGTGAGGCAGCGGTTTTCATTCCGCCCGCTCCCCGGATCAGAAGCATTTCAAGAGCTCGCCGACAGTGGTTATCGTTACCTGGGGTGCCGCACGGAATCCATCTGGCTCCTCATGAACAACACCTATTATGTTTTTTATCACCCCTCGGGATACTATCTGGATCTCCTTGAGGGTGCCTCGGGAAAAATGTACATGCTCAGCACCACCCCGGGCGGGCTCTTTTTTCTGACCCGCAATTATGGGTTTCGGAGTTTTAATCATGGCCCCTACTCCTCGCATCGGGTTGAGGGCGAATTTTCCGAGGTGACGGTTGCCCATAGAAAAAATCTGGAGAGACATGCCCTCGGAGAGGTCCCGGATCTCGCGGGGAGCGCAGTGGAACGCCTTGCGCTGGGGGAAAGATGGTACCGAAGCTTCCTGCGCCGCGAGATTCTTCCCTTCACTCTCTTGTCTGTTGTGCTTTTGCTGTTGTCAGCGGCCATGATTTACCGCCTCTGGAGCGTCTGAAATGCGATTCCCCGATGACGCCTGTTTCTTGCGGCAGATTCCCTTTGTTGTCGATGCCGAAGGAGACGTCACGGTGACCATCCCCGCCCCCGAGGCGACCTCCTTCTGGCAGCGCCTGCTCCCGGCCCCCCCCGAAAAGATCAATCTGGACCCCATGGGGAGCGCTATCTGGCATCTTTGTCAGGGAACCACTCCTTTTTTAAGCATGCTCGGGGCGCTCGAAGAGAAA
>JAHJLU010000493.1 GCA_018821745.1 Myxococcota bacterium
CGCCCGCCTCAAAAAGCGGCACCAGCCCAGCATCCCCTTTATCCTCAACGAGGTCCGTGCCCGCCTGGGTAAGCCCTATGACCATGATTTTCTGCCCGACAACGGCGCCTATTACTGCTCTGAGCTTATCTCCGATGCCGTTGCTTCTCTGGGCCTGCACCTGTTCCCCCGTCACCCCATCTCCTTCGGTAAACCGGGGAGTTGGGCCCGAAAGGTGTGGGAGCGTGAGTTTGCGAGGCGGAAGCGACCGCTTCCCCAGGGGGTCATGGGAACAAATCCCGTTGATTTGGCGGCGTCAAAGTATGTAAAGATTATCTATTCATACAATTGATATAATAGAATATTTTTCAGTCATTTTTTTCGAATTCGGTTTCTCATTCGATTGGTTGTGACCCCAATACTCAGTTCTGTGGTAATTTGGGGTGCAAAAAAATTCTGCTCTGGTATAGTTTGAGCTGGTAACCAATCAATGGAGTTTTAAATGATTTCAAAAGTTAGAACCACCATTTCCCTTCTCATTGTGCTGTTGTACACCTCTGTGGCCTTTGCGCAGACGGCACCACAGGCCGACAAGATCGATATTCTCACACTGAGGCCTGCCCTTGGCAAGGGCCCCTTTGTCTATATCGGCGGACTCGATATGCCAGGGCATATGGAATACGGCGTTCAGATGATGTTCGGGCTGGGGATCAATCCCTTTGTTATCTACAACATGAACGGTGACACTCTCGGTTCGGAAAGATCCTCCGTGGTCTCCATGCTGGCCATGGCCGAGCTGGGCGGATTTATCGGGCTCTTCGGCAACTACATGGTGGGTGCCACCATCCCCGTTGGCTACGTCGCCGGTAATGAAGTTGACGATGAGGGGAACACCGTCAAGTCCCTGAGTCCCCTCGCGTGGGGGGATTTCACCATCCACGGCCGCGGTCGCTTCTACAAAGTCGACGACATGGCCATCGGAGCCGATATCCGCATCGGCGTTCCCACGGGGCAGTTCTCCAACAACTTCACGGGAGAGGTGCTCCCCTCCATTCAGGTCCGCGGCGTCATGGCCTGGGGTATGGGAAAATTCAAGGCCGCCGCAGAGCTTGGTGTTCTCATCCGGCTCAGTGCCTCCGATACCCAGTTCTTCGATGACAAATTCGAACTGGGGAACCAGATTATTTACGGCGTAGGTGCCTCCTACGAGGTAATTGACAGGCTCAATGTGAACTTCGAGCTGGCCGGCAGGAGCGGATTCTCCGCGGCGGTTCATGATCACCCCGTTGAGGGGGGGCTCAGCGCCTCCTATAATCTGGGCAAGGGTATGCGCGTTCAGGCCGGCGCCAACATCGGTATCGTGGCTGGTGTGGGTACGCCGCTGGTCCGTGGTCTCCTTGGGTTCAAGTGGATTCCCGCCATCAAAGACACCGACGGCGACGGTATCCCCGACGAGGAGGACAAGTGTCCCCTTATTAAAGAAGATAAAGACGGCTTCGAAGATGAAGACGGTTGTCCCGAGCTCGACAACGACAAGGACGGGATCCCCGACGCCAAAGACAAGTGCCCCAACGAGGCAGAGGATCTCGACGGCTTCCAGGATGAAGATGGCTGCCCCGATCTCGACAACGACGGCGACTGCATCCCCGATAAAGAAGACAACTGCCCCATCGCCAAGGGTACCAAGGCAAACAAGGGTTGTCCCGCAAACCTCATCGACACCGACAACGACGGCGTCTCCGACGACAAGGATGCCTGTCCCAAGGTTCCCGGCGAGAAGAGCACCGCCGGTTGTCCCCCCGATCGCTATGACTCCGATAAAGACGGGATCATGGACTCCGAGGACAAGTGTCCCAAGGTTGCGGGCACGAAGAAATACAACGGCTGCCCCGCCTATATGTTCGACACCGATAAAGACGGCGTCGCCGACGATGTGGACATCTGCCCCAACGAGAAAGAGACCATCAACGGCAACAAGGACTGGGACGGCTGTAAAGACAGGGGCAAGCCCTGGTATAAGTTCACCAAACTCAAAATCATGGGCATCCAGCGCTATGGGCTGCAGTTCAAATTCCCGTCCCGCAAGTTCGAATGGTTCGACGGCAGGACCGGAAAAGGTGCCAAGCTCAGTGCCCTCGGCGAGAGAGCCCTTGGCCAGATCGCCCTCTTCATCAATGTGACGGCCTTCCCGAAATTCGATATCATGGTCTTCACCGACACCACCATCGACGCCAAGAAAGCCATGGCGATCACGCAGGCCCAGGTCGAGACCATTAAAAAATACTTCATCTCCAAGCGGGTGAAGATGAACCGCGTCAATGTGGCGGCCATGGGCAGGGAATTGCCCGTCTATAAAGGAACCACCGCGCGGAAGCAGCGTCTCAACCGTCGCATTCTGGTGACCATCCCCGATCAATAGGCCGCCTATTCCGAGGAGTCATGGCGCTTGACCCCCCTGGACTCTTCAAGCGCCCGTGGGCGACGACCCCCATTCAACAAGCAGGATGATCATATGTCAGGGAACCAAGACGAAACCATTCTCATAATTGATGATGAAAAGAACATCAGAAATGCCCTGAGACTTGTGTTGGAGGGGGAGAATTATCGCGTCATCGATGCGGACTGCGCCGAGCGGGGTCTCGAGATCCTGGCATCACAGCGGATATCTCTGGTGCTCCTTGATCTCAAAATGCCGGGCATGGGAGGCATGGAGGCGCTGAAAATAATCAGTGAGCACAACGGGACCGTTCGTCAGATGCCTTCTGTTGTGGTGATATCCGGTCAGGCGACCACCACCCAGGCAATGGAGACCGTACGCTACGGGGCCTTTGATTTCCTGGAGAAGCCCCTGGACCGATCACGCATTCTGGTGACTGTTCAGAACGCGCTGGATCACAGAACGCTCCTGACCGAGCGTGATTCTCTTGCGGCGAAGTTGGCAGAACAGTATGAAATGATAGGTAAAAGTACGGTTATGCTCGATCTGTTTCGCCAGATCGAGAAGATTGCGCCCACCCACGGCCGGGTGCTGATAACCGGTGAGAGCGGTACGGGGAAGGAGCTGGTGGCCCGTGCCATCCACAAGACCAGCAGCCTCTCGGGGAAACCCTTCATTAAAGTGAACTGCGCCGCGATCCCCCCCGAGTTGATCGAGAGTGAACTCTTCGGTCATGAGAAGGGGAGCTTTACGGGGGCCATCAATAAAAAGTCGGGGCTCTTCGAGCAGGCGAACCACGGCACTATCTTCCTCGACGAGATCGGTGACATGAGTCAGAATGCCCAGGCAAAAGTGCTCCGGGTGCTCCAGTCCGGTGAATTTGTCCGTGTGGGTGGTGAGAAGAGCATTGTGGTTGAGGTGCGGGTAATCGCTGCGACCAACCGGGATCTGGAGGCCATGGTACGGGAGGGAACCTTCCGTGAGGACCTCTACTTCCGCCTCTCGGTTTTGCCCCTTGTCATTCCGCCGCTTCGGGACAGGTCGGAGGATATTCCCTGTCTGGTGCAGGGCTTCGTGAAGGGGTTCTGCGAGACCTACGGGTTCCGTGAAAAATCCATTGACCCCAAGGTTCTCGAGATTCTTTCCCAGCACAAGTGGCCGGGGAACATCAGGGAACTGAAGAACCAGGTGGAGCGCATGGTGATCCTCAGTTCCGACCACATCGGTGTGAAGGATCTTCCCACCAACTACATGGAGACGCACCTGCCCGAGTTCGAGCTCAAGGCGTTCTCCCACCTGAGCCTCAAGCAGTTTCGAAACGAGATGGAGAAAGAGTTTATTCTCATGAAACTCAAACAATATGACTGGAACATCACCAAGGCCGCCGAGTCCCTCCAGGTGGAGCGGACCAACCTCCATAAAAAAGTAAAATCCTATAATCTGTCGAGAGATACGGAGTAGACGTGTTCCTCTCCTCGCTCCTCGTTCTGCTGTGGACATCCATGCCGGGGCAGGGTGTTCCCCAGGATGCCCGGGCACAATTCGATTCAGCCGTGGGGGCTTTGATGAGAAAGGACACGGGGCGTGCCATCACCGAGTTCCTCATGGTCCCGGGCCGATACAAGGAGAGCCCACTGGCGCCCTGGGGTCTCTATTACGCGGGATGGCTCAATGAGCTGCGCGGCGATTACATGGCTGCCCGGCGCAACTATCAGCGCGCCGTGGACGAATATCGACATCCCTACGAGGTGTCCATCAGGGCGAGAGTGGCCTACCTGGACAAGGGGCTCGGTTCCGGCGGCCCCATTATCTTGCGGCAGTGGGACGCTCTCATGAAGGCCCCTCCCACAGGGGAGTGGGTGGGCAAAAGCGAAAGCTTTCTCAAGCGTGTCCCAAAATTTTATTACAGCGGCCGGCTTCGGATCAGGCTGGCCGCCTGGCATCTGTTGTACCACCGGGTTTCCCAGGCGCGTCGGCAGTTGGTGGAGGCCACAAGGTCCCCGGACACCGAGACCGCGGCTAAGGCGCTCAAGGCCCTGGTGCCCATCCTGGTAAACCGGGGGGATCTGCCAGGTCTTCGGCGGCTATCGAGGGAACTCCCGCTCTCGTCCATGGCCCGTGGGGACCGCTACCGCAATAACATTGGCAAAATGGTGGCCGGGATCGAGCGGGTTCGGCTCATCAACTTTATTGTGTGGGGCTGTATGGTCCTGTTTCTGGTGTTTCTTATCTTTCCACGCAAAAAGAAGCGGGTCCACTCACTGCTGTTCTTTTTGCCCCTGGCGCTGCTGCTGTGGGTTGTCCCCGGGACAGGGCCGGTGCTGAGTACAATGGGAATTCACGTGGTTTTGCTGCTCTGGCTGTTCGGGAAAAAGCGAGGGATCGGCGTGTGGATTGGCAGCTTCGCGTACCTGATCTACACACCGGTACTGGCGCTGATCCTCACCAATCATTTCCCCTACACGCTGTTCCTCTCTCCACTGTAAGAACACCGGTGTGGAAGGCTAAAAGTCACTCCTCTCATCAATGGCGAGGACCACCTTCCCTTTATTGAACCACACCAGGATATGGGACATGCCGTAGGCATAGTACCACTGCTCATGGGCATGGGGGGTGACCCGCGGAAGACGGTAAGTGGGAGATTTGAAACCAGATTTTAAGACTGCAGAGGGCTTGCCCCAGAGAGCTTTAACCATGGAAGGGGTAAATCCCTTGATATGAATGGTGAAACTCGAGTGAGAGAGAGGCGTGAGTTTGGGGCGCTTGTCTTGAGGGAGGGATCGCCGCCTCAGGACTTTTGGTGCCGTGGCCCTGAAGGGGCTCATGACGGTGCTCTGATCGACCGCTGAAAAAGGGGGTTGCTCCATGGAAATGCCGGGTTCCTTGGCCTTAAAAGCAGGTTTTCCGGGAGATTTCGGTGGTTGGAGGGTGTTTTGGGGGGATTCCTGATTCTCGCTTGAAGAACGGGAACAGGCTGCCAGAGCGCAGAAAATACTGAAGAGGATGGCGGATTTCATGAAGAGAATTCACGCCCCAGGAGGCTCCGGGCGATGACAATGCGCATAATTTCCGAGGTTCCCTCATAAATCTCAGTCACCTTCGCGTCCCTGAAATACCGCTCAACCGGGTAATCGAGGGTATAGCCGTAGCCTCCGTGGATCTGAATCGCGCGGCTGGTGCATTCCATGGCTACCTCGGAGGCAAAGAGTTTGGCCATGGCCGCCTGGGTGCCAAAGTGTGCGCCGGGGGTGTCCGCCAGGGTGGCCGCCCGATATACCAGGAGGCGGGCGGCGTCGATGCGGGTGGCCATGTCGGCCATGGGGAAGGAGACCCCCTGAAATGCACCGATGGGTTTGCCGAACTGCTTTCGCTCTCTGGCGTAGGTGACACTGGCTCGGAGCGCCCCGGTGGCGATCCCCGTGGCCTGAGCGCCGATGCCGATCCGGCCGTGATCCAGCGCCGAGAGGGCGATCTTCAGCCCGTCGCCCTCAGTTCCCAGAAGATTTTCCAGGGGGACGGCGCAGTCCTGAAAAATGAGCTCCGCCGTGTCGGCGCAGTGCATCCCCAGCTTTTCTTCCCTGGTGCCCGTGGAGAAACCTGAAGTGCCACGCTCCACGATGAAGGCTGAGAGGGACCTGGCTCCATGTGATTTGTCCGTGGCCGCGATGACGATGGGGTGGGCGCTTCGGGAGCCGTTGGAGATGAAAATTTTGGTCCCGTTGAGCAGGTAGTGGTCACCGCTTCTGACGGCGGTGGTTGTGATGGCGAGGGGATCGCTGCCTGCCGCCGGTTCTGTCATTGCCATGGCACCCAGGTGTTCGCCAGTTGCCATTTTGGGAAGAAATCGAGCCTTCTGTGCCGGTGTGCCGAACCGGAGGATGGGGTAGATGCCCAGCCACGCATGGACCGCAACAATAAGGGAGAGGGAGGCAAAGGAACCCGCGAGCTCTTCAACCACGATGGCCTGGGTGAGAGTGTCGGATCCTGCTCCACCGAACTCCTCGGGGACCAGCATCCCCAGCATGCCCATGTCGCCCATTTCCCCCAGAAGAGCCAGGGGGAACTCGCCTCTTCTGTCCAGATCTCCCGCCCGGGGATGGATCTCGTTTTCCACAAAGGTGTGGACCACGTCGCGGATCATTTCCTGTTCTTCGTTGAGTGTGAAATCCATGGAGTGGTCCTGTGTTACATGAGTTCAATAATCATGGAGACCGCGTTGCCGCCGCCCAGGCACAGGGTGGCAAGGCCACGGTGTGCGCTGCGATCACGCATGGCGTAGTACAGGGTGGTGAGAACCCGGGCACCGGAGGCGCCGATGGGATGGCCCAGGGCGACGGCACCACCGTGGACGTTGAAGATGTCGTCGGGGATGGAGAACTCTTTCTGGACCGCGCAGGAGGCGGTGGCGAAGGCCTCGTTGTGTTCCCAGAGATCGATGTCGGAGGTCTTGAATCCCGTCTTCTGGAGCAGCTCCCAGGTAGTGGGGATGGGGGCCTCCATGATGTCTTCCGGTTTGACGCCGCTGGTGTGGTATCCCACGATGCGAGCCAAGGGTTTAAGGCCCAGTTGGTGGGCTTTTTTCTCACTCATGACCACCACGGCGGAGGCTCCGTCGCTGATCTGGGAGGAGTTGCCGGCGGTGACCACGCCCTGGTCTTGGAACACGGGGCGAAGGCGTCCGAGGGTCTCCATGGTTGTCTCGGGTCTGATCCCCTCGTCTTTGGAGAATAAAAGGGGCGCGCCTTTTCGCTGAGGAATCTCCACGGGGATGATCTCGGCGTCGAATTTCCCCCCGGTCTGGGCCCGGGCGGCCTTGCGGTGGGACTCCACCGAGAGGGCGTCCGCCATCTCTCTGGAGATATCATAGTGCTGGGCGATACGTTCCCCGGTGTTGCCCATGTGGTAATTGTTGTAGATCTCCCAGAGCCCGTCGTGGACCATGGAGTCAACCAGTTGGGAATCTACCATGCGATAGCCGTAGCGGGCGTTGCGCAGGAGGAAGGGGGCCATGTCCATGTTTTCCATGCCGCCGGCGACGATGATCTCGTGCTCTTCGGCCTTGATGGAGTTTGCTGCCAGCATAATACTCTTGAGGCCGCTGCCACAGACCTTGTTGATGGTGAGGGCACCCACGTTGACGGGAACTCCGGCTCCCATGGCGGCCTGGCGTGCCGGATTCTGCCCCTGTCCGGCGGGCAGAACGTTCCCCATGATCACCTCCTGGATCTGGTCCGGTGTAAGCCCGGCACGGGCGATGGCCTCTTTGACGACCAAAGATCCCAGGACCGTTGCCTTTACATCCTTGAGAGTTCCGTTGAATTTTCCGATGGGGGTTCTGACGGCGGAGACGATAACTGGCTGATTCATTATTTTTGGCTCCCGATGGTTTGTGGTTGGCCGCCTGCCACCGACGCTGCCCGGGCAGGCCATGGTGTGGGGAGGATCGCTCCTCGACACCCGGCTAACTGTAGGTTCAAACGACAACACCGTCAAGGACAATTCCCCTTAAGGAAAAACCCTGAAGAGAATAACATTTATGGGGGAAGGAGTGAAAAGCGAAAAATTTCACAAATCTACTTGGCCAAGGAGCTGGGGGATGTCAGCAGGAGAAAAGGGCGGGTATTTTGACAACCCGATGATCCACGATAGAGTGTTTCTTTGGAATCCTGTGTAATTATGCCACCTGCACCAGCAGGGAGGGCCTCTGAGGTAAACCATGAGTCTGACACCACTGAAACCGGAATTTTTACGAACCTGCAGCAAAAACTACGACAAGGTCACCAACTGGAAGTTTTTCATTGAGGAACGGGGACGGGGACGGTGGACTGTTATCGGTTACAACAATACGACCGGTCAGAAGTTCCATGTCACAGGAGAGGATCAGATGGCCGTGGTGGCGAAGGTCATCGAATACGCACACTCCCTCGATTCCCGCATCGTCCACAGTCATTCCGCCGTCTGACCCTGTTTCTGCAATGGCCTGTGGGGGAGACGGGGGCTACGTAATCCCTGAGAATTAGGTAAAATCAAGGTTTGTGCACCTCCCGCTTTATGGTATATATTGGGGCCCTCAGGGGGCGTCCTGTCTCATATATGGAGGATAGTTGTGCTTTTTCAAGATGTTATTTTAGAATTGACCAGGTTCTGGACCGAGCAGGGATGTGTCTTCTGGCAGCCCTACGATATTGAAGTGGGCGCCGGCACTTTTAACCCCGCCACCTTCCTCATGGCCCTGGGCCCTGAACCATGGAAGGTGTGCTATGTGGAGCCATCACGGCGGCCCACCGATGGACGCTACGGCGAAAACCCCAACCGGCTGGGAAAATATTACCAGTATCAGGTTGTCCTCAAACCCAACCCCCTCAACTCCCAGGAGCTCTACCTCGAGAGCCTGAAGCGGCTGGGGATTGATCCCATGAAGCATGACATCCGGTTCGTGGAAGATGACTGGGAGTCTCCCACTCTGGGAGCCTGGGGACTGGGCTGGGAGGTCTGGGCCGACGGCATGGAGATCACCCAGTTTACCTATTTCCAGCAGGTGGGCGGTTTTGACTGCAAGCCCGTGAGTGTGGAACTCACCTACGGTCTCGAACGGATCACCATGTTTCTGCAGAACGTCAACTCGGTCTACGACATCGAGTGGGCCCCCGGGATTACCTACGGGCAGATCCATCGCCACGACGAGAAGCAGCTCTCGACATATTGCTTTGAGGTGGCCGATGTTCCCATGCACCTGGCCCTCTTTGATCGCCACGAGGCCGAGGCCATGAGGGCCTTTGACAAAGACCTCTATCTTCCCGGGTACGATGGCTGCCTCAAATGCAGTCATTACTTCAATATGCTTGATGCCCGCGGTGCCATCTCCACCACTGAGAGACAAAATTACATACTTCGGGTGCGGCAGCTGGCTCAGCGTGCGGCCCAGACCTACCTTAAAGTGCGCGAAGAAATTGGCTTCCCGCTCCTCAAGGAGGTGAAATAATGCGATTTGTGCTGGAGCTACTCTGTGAAGAAATCCCCGTGGCCGAGCAGCAGCGATTTGCCGCCGAGACACCAAAAATTTTCACCGCGCTCCTTGAAAAAGAGCGCATCGGATATGGTGCGGTGATTACCCACACCACTCCCCGTCGCCTGGCTATCATCTGCGAAGAGATGGACGAGACCCAGCAATCCCTGGAGGAAGAGCTGGCGGGTCCCCCCGAGAGCATTGCCTTCAAGGACGGCGCGCCCACTAAAGCTGCCCAAGGGTTTGCGGCCAAGACTGGCGTGGCGGTTGAAGACCTCCACCGCATAGAGAAGGGTGGGAAGGTCTATCTGGCTGCCTGGAATCGCCAGGAGGGTCGCGCTTCCGTCACGGTGCTCCCCGAGATCATCGTGGAGTTCATCGGCAGGATCCCCTTCCGAAAGTCCATGCGCTGGGGCGAAAACGCCTTCTCTTTCTCCCGCCCTCTCAAGGGCATCCTTGCTCTGTTGGGATCCGAAGTGGTCCCGCTTCAGACCCATGGCGTCAAATCAGGACGGCGCACCTATGGTCACCGGTTCCATTATCCCCAGCCGGTTGATTGTGACCAGGCCTCCAATTATGAGACCCTCCTGCGAAGCCGCGGGGTGGTGGTGAAGGTGGAGAAGCGCCTGGCTCTTATCCGTGAAGAGATCAGGGCCCTGGCTGAAGCCGCGGGCTTGACTCTCATCGAGAACGAGGATCTGCTGGCTGAGGTCGCTCTCCTGGTGGAGAGTCCCACGGTCGTGCTTGGCAGCTTCAGCGAAGATTTCCTGGCGGTCCCGCGGGAGGTCATCATCAGCGCTATGGCAAAACACCAGCGCTATTTCGGGTTTGAAAAGGAGGGGAAACTTGCCCCCCGCTTTGCCACGGTTCTGGGGACGAGGATTGATGATCCCCGTGTGGCCCTCGACGGCAACGAGCGGGTCCTCTCCGCCCGCCTCTCCGATGCCCGCTTTTTCTGGGACGAGGATCGCAAGAATCCCCTGTCTTCCCATGAGAAACACATGAAAACAATGGTTTATCATCGGAAACTGGGAACCCTCCTGGACCGGATCCACCGAATCGAGCGGCTGGCAGGATATCTGAGTCCCCACCTCGGGGCGGCGGAGAATCTTGTCTCCCGGGCGGCACGGTTGTGCAAGATGGATCTGGATACCCACATGGTATACGAGTTTCCTGAACTCCAGGGGGTCATGGGACAGCGCTACGCCGAGGTTCAGGGAGAAGATCCCGGTGTGAGCCTGGCCATCTGTGAGCATTATATGCCCAAATCCGCCGGAAGCCCGCTGCCCACCACTCCAGTGGGTGCCTGTGTGGCTCTGGCTGACAAACTTGATGCCATCACCGGTGGTATCGCGGCGGGCCTCAAACCAACAGGCAGCGCCGACCCCTTCGCTCTCAGACGGGCGGCGCTGGGGCTGCTCCGGATAATGATCGAGCGTCGTATTGATCTCGATCTTTCCCAGTTGGTCAGTGTCGGGGCCTCCATGCAGCCCATCCCCGCCGATGAGGACGAGGTGAAGGGTTTCCTCCTGGATCGTCTGCGCACGGTAATGGGGGAGAACGCTCCCAAAGAGATGGTGGAGGCGGTTCTTGCCAGTGGACACGAGGTGCCCTACAAGGCCATGGAGATCCTTGCGGCCATAAACTCCATGGGTCAGAGCGAGGCCTTCCTTTCCCTGGTCAGACTCTTTAAACGTATGAATATTTTAAAGAAAGCCGATATAATTCCCGAGACGGTTGACCCGGGTCTCTTCACCCACGATGCGGAGCGGGATCTGTTTACGTCTCTCACCACCGCATCCCTCTCCCTGGAAAAATATCTGGAAACCGGGGAATATTTACGGGCGATCGAGCTGTTGGTACCTCTCTATCCCTACGTAGATACCTTCTTTGACGACAATCGCGGCGTCAGAGTGATGGACGATGACCCAAAAATCCGTGGAAATCGATTTGCCTTATTGGCATTCTTGGATAAGCTTTTCCGACAGGTTGCAGATTTTAAGCTGCTTGCAGGACTGACATGAAAGCACTGGTCTACTATCTCGGAGTCGGTATCATCCTGGCCAGTCTCGGGATGATCGTACACGGCGGTATCTCAGCCTATGACCTCAACAAGGCCGGTACTCTCTCCTTTAAAATACTCGATCCGGGATTCTGGCTCAACAACCCCGACAATTACGGCTCGGGGCTCACACCAAACGGCCGGTGGGCCTGTTTTTGCGCCGGTGGTCTTCTTCTGTTTTTCGTGGGCAAACACATACAGAATCTTTCTGCTCGATTGGACTGAAAATGAAACACAGGCTCCTCCTTTTACTCATCGTGTCCCTCAACTGGGTCATCTCCTGCGCCACGGAGACCCCTGGTATTGACCCCCCCGACGATACCTTCTTCTATCCATCGGGAATTCTGTACCACGAAGATACGGGCACCCTGTTTGTGACCAACGGCAACTCTGACCTCAAATATAACGGGTCCACCATCCTCGCCCTGGATATGGATATGATCCTCTCCGCGGTCAAGGAGCCCCTGTCCCACGACAATTGCCTGGAAGATTCCGAGAATCCGGGAGAGTTCCTCTGTTCCATCACCGATGATATGGTGCGCCATGCGGTGCGGCTGGGGAGCTATGCGGGGGACATGGTTCTCTTCCCCCACCCCGACGCGGGGGGAGAAAACCTCTTTCGGCTCATGGTGGCTGTCCGCGGTGATCCCTCCCTCACCTGGCTCGATGTGAAGGGTTCCGGCGGCGCAGTTACCTGTATGGACTGCGGTGAGGGTTGCACAGGCAGCTACCCCAACGACTGCAATGGCAGTCACCGTATCACCACCGGTGAGGGGCTCCTCTCCGATCCCTTCAGACTCCTCTCCTTCAGCAGGACCCATGGGGTTAACGGTATCTACAATTTTATTATCGCCACCCACCTGAGCGAAGGGGGTGTCACCATGGTCGATGTGACCGCCGACCCCATTTTCGTCAGTCATATACTGGTGGATCAGTTCACACCGGCCAATGCCGGATCAGGCACCTTCGAATCGGTTATGGCGACAGCCGACGCCAGCGATCTCTATATCTCCAACGCTGTGGCACCGGAGATCCAGCGGTTCAATATCCGGTATTCGGCTGATAATCTGACCTACGTCCTGGTCCCCGATGGCTTCTATTTCTTCCAGGCGCCATTCGGTCCCATGGAGATTGGTGCCGAGATTCGTGGCATGGCCTTCTCCGAGGACAAGAGCCGTCTTTATGCCGCAGTGCGAACTCCCCCCATGCTCTATGCCCTCGACACCTATCCCGATGAGCAGGGGCGGCCTTCCCTTGATCTTCTCTCCTACACGGAGCTTCCCGCAAAACCATCCATCGTGAAGACCTATTCGGGTTTTGGCGATCGGGAGCTGGTCTTTGTGGTGAGCTATCCCGAGGGTGAGCTGGTCATTATCGACGCCCTCTATGGAAATATTATCCAGCGAGTGTCGGTCGGTGCGGGCCCCCATGATTTCCTCATTGTGGACTCGGAGCAGTTCAGGGGTATTATTACCCTCAATTTTGGTGAGAGCACCATCGGGTTCATCGCCTTTGACGGCACAACATTCCGTCGGGTCGGGAGACTGGGCGAGCCCACCTCCATCAACTGATCCACCGCCATGCGGTTGAATGGTTAAGGAATATATAATGTATTCAAAGTTTTTCCGAGTATTTTCGCTTTCTATTCTTGCTGCCTGTTCGTTGGCGCTTTTGGGTTCCTGTGATGACAACCAGACAGAGCGGCCCGACCGACTCCTGGAGCGGCCCAAGACTGCCCTCTTCTTTTGCGCCATGGAAAATGACGAAGGCGAGCTGATGTACGCCTCGACCCATGAGTGTGCCATCGATGAAGAGAACGCCAGCCATTTTGCCCTGGTCCTCTCCAGCTCCCGCGGAGAGCTGGCTCTGGTGGACATTGACGGTAAGACAATCGTCGACCTCGATGACGCCATCACCGGATATAATCATCTCCCCCTGGTGTTTGATGTCGAGTCCCTCACTCTTGATGAGGTCTCGGGGACTGTTTTTGCCATCTCCCGTGAGCCAGCGACCCTGTTCCGAATCGATATCAATGATCTTCTCGGTCGTGCCCGTGGTGTGGGGCAGTCAGTCCCCGTGTGGCGGGCAGCCATCACTTCCACTGGGGGTATTCTCCCCGTGAACCCCTCTGAGATGGTCTATCACGAAGGCACAGACTCCCTCTATGCACTTTTTCCCCGCTGCGGGATGGTTGGCCGCATCTCCCGTGACGGCACACTCCTCGATTCCTGGATGACCGGCGACAGTACCGATATTATGCTCAATACGGGAGCAGACCCCCTGTGTCCCGCCGAAATACCCGGCCTCCAGGGGAGCGCCCCTGTCTCCGGCGAGGAGCCCCCCTCCCGGTGGCCCGGTACTCTGGCGCTGGGAGACGATTCCCTCTACATCGGATATCAGAGCCTCGACGGCAGTGACGACACCTTGATCCGTCTCACCCTGGACGGTACGCCAATGTTCTCCACGGTTCCCGTCGAAGAGGGCACCAGCGGCTGGCGGCGTCTGCGCGTCAGCCCCGATACCCGCTGGGGCCGTTTTCTCTATGGCGTGACCATGCGGGGAGATGTTCGCGTGGTTCGCCTCTCGGACCTGATGGAGTGTGACACCAACGCCGACACCCGTCTGCTTCCCCTGCTTGATGAGGCGAGTGATCTGAGATCCTGTGTTCCCAATGGTGACTATGCGCGTAACTTCCGTGCAAAGACTCCGGGTCTTGAGACCAGTGACAACCGCAAGGTAATCGATGTCACCTTCTTCACGATCATCGCCCCCGAATCCACCCATGACTTCCGTGAAAAATCATCTCTCCTTGGTACATTTGCTGTTCTGCTCACCATGGACGGGCTCCTTTTCCTGGTGAATCTGGACGAGCAGTTCGAGGAGGGGATCTTTGATTACCGCTACGGGACCGATACTGTCTATCCCGAAGAGGTGCTGGCCCATCGGTTCAGAAACGGTGTGGACATCAGCGGCTCCTATTCCTTTGAGGGGCGACCCCGCATGGGGGATGTGGTGAGTTATTATGAAGAGGGTGGCCTGCATTACTATGTCCCCGGTGAACCCGACGTGGTCCTCTCCGACGCCACCAGTCTCTCCAATATTGAGGGATACATGGCCCGCACCGAGACCTGGTCTCTCACCTGGGAGGGGAACATTCCCAAGTCCTCCTCCCGATCGGGAGAGTTCAGCGAAAATGATGACCGGACAGGCTTTGTTCTGGATGACGTTGGTACATCATTCTGTGGTCTGGGGGCCAGGGTGGGGGACGTGGTGAAGGTGAGCGGCTGCTATGACGATGGAGATTGCCCCGAGGGGTACGAATGTGGTCGGACACCCATCCAGACCTTTGAGTCCAATGGCCTGTGCTTCCCGGAAAACAGTGTGAGTGAATATGTTTCGGCCTGTGCCCGTTTTTTGGCCACGGATCGGGAGTTTCTTGTGACCGAAGTGAGCAACGAGCGCCTCTCCCTGGCCTATCTCCCCCTCTACGCCTCCATGGACGCCACGGGTCTGGGGCAGCCCTGCGAGGTTGATTCGGAGTGTTATGCCCTGGGCATAGAGCAGGGCGGGATCTGTGGTGAAGACGGATACTGTGTAGCGGCGCCCTCTCCCCGCAGCGGTGACGGAGAGTGGTGCCTCATGGGGATGGTCACCTACGACCTCAGGGTCAACGACCACTTCCTTATGGTGGGCGAGAACAACAGCTATCAGTCGCCGCTCACCGCTGATTCCACGGGAATGTGTGTGAATTCGGATGACTTCGATTATCGCATTCCCCTGTCAACCGGCGTCGTTCAGACACCCTATTTCGACTTCCAGATGACCTACGATGAAGGGACAGCGATTCCATATCGCTATGAACTCAGATTCGACCTCTTTGGTGGATTTTCAAAATATTATGGCGATATAGGTGCTCGCCTGCCCTCCTTCATTGGAGTGGGGACTGAGGGCTCCATTTTTATCACCGACATGGGTGATACCAACTCCTCCGCCACCATCGTGGGGCAGTTTATTCGTCTGCTTCCCGAGTATTTCTCCATTGATGCCGAATTTATCGTCCGATAGTCCCTCACGGTTTTCTCTTTTTATGCAACCAGATGGGACCCGGGTCCGATAAGGGTGTTGAGGAGTCAGTACCCTGGCCCGCGGAGGAACCATGTCAGACAGACCCGGCGGAGAGCCCACAGAGGCCCCCACAGAGAAGCGCCTGAAAAAAGCCCGGGAAGACGGGAAAGTCGCTTATAGCGCGAAGGTGGCAGGAGTATTCCAGATCTCGGTCTTTCTGCTGCTTGGATTTGCGACCTTTTCCCTCATGGCCCGGGGTCTGCAAGAGGCTGCCGTCGTGCTCTTTTCTGGGGATCTTCCCCCCGGGGTTGCCCTTCGATTTTCTCTCAATGCGCTGCTCAACGCCTTTTTGCCTCTGGGAGTCGCCCTCTTTCTCGCTCTTTTAGCCGCCGGACTGGTTCAGGTGGGCTTTCGATTCAACATCAAATCACTGCAGCCCAAGCTTTCTCGCATCTCCCCAAAAGAAGGCTTCAAAAGGATCTTCTCCCGCGAGCGACTTGTGGAGCTTGTCATGGGCCTGTGTGCGGTGATTCTGACGGGGGTGATCCTCTATTTTCACCTCCGTGATAATATGGGGCGATTTTTACAACTGGGTCTCTCAGGGTTTCCCGGCGCCATGGTCGCGCTGCCCCGTCTTCTCCTGGGGTTTTTGCTGAAGATGTGTTTTGTCTTTGCCGCTGTTGCCGCCCTGGACTGGTTCATGATCTATCGTCGCCACAGTAAATCCCTCATGATGACCCGTTACGAGGTGCAAAAAGAGATGGAGCAGGCTGAGGGGAACCCCCACCAGAAATCTGAGCGTCAGCGGGTTCACCTGGAGCTGTCGCACATGGGTCTTGGGGCAGCTGTGGCGCAATCATCGGCGGTCATTGTGAATCCTACCCACATTGCTGTCGCGCTGATACGCTACGGTGACAGGGTGTATCTGAGCGCCGTGGGGAAGGATGAGGCGGCCGCACGGATACGCTACTATGCCCGTCTGCATGGCGTCCCGCTGTTTGTGCTCAAGCCCCTTGCCCGCTCCCTCTCGGCCCTCTCCCCTGGTGCACCGGTTCCCCGGGCACTGGCTACTTCCCTTGAGGTGTTGCTGCTCTCCCTTGAACGGTATGGAGGATAGAGATGAAAATATTATCATTGCTTCCGAGGGTATTTCATGGACTCCCCCTGATCCGGAGGAGCCAGGGATTTACTCCGACCCCGCGGGCCCGGGAGAAGGCAACCACGGCACCCTGGTCCTCAACTCCAGGGCTTCCCGTGATGAGTGACAAGCTGCTCTCTTTGTTCAATGAAGTTGATTTCCAGGGTTGTTCAGCGACCATCAGGCGGATCGAGTTGGCCAAAAGTCGGGTTCGGGCCCGCGCAGCCTCTGTCATCTGCGGCTGATCCTGCACGGGGTCGCCCTGGTGCATATTCAGCCCGACGTTTGCAAGACCGGAAACCCCTGGTGGGGACGCTGAAAAAGAACAATAATTTATGGAATGGTGCAGGGGGTGATGGTATATATGATGGAGCGGGTTCCGGTGACGGGACCCTGTGTGGGAAAAACGACCCCGAAGAAACCAACTAGGGATACAGTGTCACCATGAAAAGAATCTTTTTTCTTCTGTTGTCAGGTCTCACCGCGGCATTTTCCATGGGCTGTGCTCCGCTGGACAAGACCCCCGAGGAGACCTGTGAGATGCTCATCGACTGTGGAGCGACCTATACCCAGGATGAATGCCTCATGGATATAGGCTCCAGGGAGCTCTCCAAGGAGTGTGTGGACGCCATGTTTGATGCCAGTTGCGAAGAACATTTCACCGCCCCTCCCTCCTATATGGACACCTGTTATGACACCTGCACCGTTCTGGGCAAAGCCTGTGACAAGGATGACCTCAAGATTTGCATGGGCGGACGGGAGTTTGTTTATGATTGCAAAAAGGTGTGTCGCTACCAGGAGGCAGGAGATTATAGCGGCTCCTGTGGAACCGTGAGCCCCCAGGGGGATGTCTCCGAAGACGGTGATGTGTGTTGGTGTTATATCCAGTGAGCCGTGTGCCCCATGTTCGTGGCAACGGGTGGGTGGAGGGGTTGGATTTTAGATATTTGCGGATGAGCCGGTTATAGGCTATGTATAGGGAACGAGCTGGAAGAACTTCACTTTTGGCTATGAAAGGAACCCGACCCTGCGATGAAAAACGTGATATATCTGTTTTCTCTGGTAGTTGTGCTTGGTGGATGCAAGAAAAAAGAGGAGGCCAAGGCCCCCGTGATCAACAAGGCCCCGGTTGTCGCTCCAAAGGTCGCTTCCGAACCCGCCATGACGCTTCCTCCCGCTGAACCCCAAATGAAGCCCGAAGCTCCGGCCCCCGTAGAGATGGCCCCTGATGTAGAGCCCCCCAAGGTCATCTCCTCCCACGTGGTAACCGAAAATCCCAAGACGCCGGCCATGGCACCGGATCGTGTCAATCCACCGGTGAAGTCTGTGCCCGCAGCCATGAGGGTCCGCAAGCCCAAGGAGCCCGTGGAGAAGCCTGTTGAGCCTAAAAGGGTCTCCATTGTCCCCGGTGTCTCCGATGCCATGACACCCCTTGCTGTGCCACCACCGCTCATCAAAAAGATCCCCACAACCGCCACCTCGGGGCTCTACCCCTTTGGGGCGCCGGCTGCGCTGCGGACCTTCATGCAGCGAAGGCAGGCCAAGGTTGAGAGTTGTTTCAGGAAGGCCCTCTCCACCGGGCGCATGACCGACAACAATAAATATACGGTGGTCGTCCACTGCAGCGCCTCCGAAGGAAAACTCACCATCTCCAACGTGGGTGGCAGCGCCGCCAGAATCTCCAGTTTCAAGCGCTGCGTCAGCAGGCTCAGTGGGACCTACAACGAAAAAACCTTCGCGCGTAGCTGGAAGTTTACCATGCACCTGCTCCCCTGAGGGAGGCTTATGACCTTGAATCACCACACAATAACAAAAGGCAGGGGATAATTGCCTGTTGCGGTAATCGTCGTGGCGGCCACCCTTGCTCTGGGGATATATCTGGGGATCCGGTGGATGCGGTACCGGGCCCGCAGCGCCCTCGCTTTTCGACGGGAGCGGGGTCGAAAGGGAGAGGAGCGGGCACGCAGGGAGCTCGAGCGGCTGGGATATTCCATCGTGAGTGAGCAACCCCGGCTCGAGGCCAGCATGTGGATAGATGGCGAGGAGCATACATTCACGGTTCGCGTGGATTTTCTGGTGGAGGGCAGGGGAGAGAGGGCAATCGTGGAAGTAAAGACCGGGAAGGCTGGAGATCTCCCCCCGTCACCGGCGGTGCGTCGCCAGCTCTTTGAGTACGTCACTCTGTACAGGGCTGATGCCTGCTATTTCATGAACGGAGACACCCTTCAGATGTCCCGGATCGCATTTGCAGACGGTGTTTCCCGTCACGGATCATCGGGCTGGCCCCGGTGGGTTGCGTGGTTGATCCGTCTTGTGTTTGCGCTGGGAATCGTTTACGCACTCCTGAGGCTTATCCCCTGATTTTGATGTTCCGAAAAGCACCGTTGAAAAAGCCGGGGGGCTATTTGATCTCTTCGGAGAAGGCCTTGGCGGAGAGGTTTGTGCCCGTGGCGTTCTTCACCATGGTCTCCCACTGGGAGCGCATCCCCGGCTTGAAGACAAGATTCTTGAGCCAGGTGGTGACCTTGGGGTTATTCCAGATGACCAGCTCCGAGGCGGGCCCCGTGTAGCCGACCATTTTTGCCATGGTGGCGCGCATCTGGGCAGCGAAGAGCTCTCCCATCATGTAGTTGTGATAGTACACCGGTGCGATGGTGAAGTGGGGTTTGGAGGCCCAGTCGGGGAGGTTGCGGCCCTTGGGCCGGGAGAGCATCTGGTATTTTTCCACCATATCCCACCACAGCTTGTTGAGGTCCTGACCGGGGTTCTCGTAGAGGGCCTTCTCGAAGTTGAGCATGACCAGGGTCCAGCGGGTGAAGATGAGTTGCTCGCGCTTGCGCTGCTGGGCGATGAGCCCCTTGGCTTTTTCGACTTTCCTGGGGTCGGCTTTTGCAAAGGCCACGAGCCAGGCGGGGTTCTTTACCAGGGCTCCAAAGAGCATGGCGACACCCTCTGTGGTGAAGATGTGACCGGCTTCCCTCAGGTTGTAGGGGAGCTTGCGAGCGATCCATTTGTCGTAAACCGCGTGGCCTGATTCGTGGAGCATGGTGTCCATCCATTTGGCCGTGGGCTTGATGTTGAGAAGGGTTCGAACGTCACCGCTGCGGTCGATGGAGGTGCAGAAGGCGTTTTGATCCTTTCCGCTGCGCTCGTAGTAGTCACTGCGGGCGGCGATGTCCTCCATGGGGAGGCCCATGGCTTTGAAGAAACGGGTGCTAATGGCGACAATATCCTCTTTTTTCATTCCCTTGAAGAATACATCAAGATCCAGCGCCTTCTGGGGAGGTGCTTCCTGGAAAAAGGGGTTGTCATAGTGCCATGGTTTGAGTTCCTGGGGTTTGCAGCCGAATTTGGCGGCCAGCTCCTTGTCCATGGTGTCTTTCATCTTTTTGAAGGGTGCCCTGGTGAGGGTGTCGAGCTCGGCAAAGAGCGCCACAAGGGTCTCAGGGTTGTGATCCTGAAGTTTGACCTTCATGGTCCAGTAATTTTTGAACCCCAGCTTCTTTGCCGCCTCATTACGGACCGTGGCCAGGGAGACAAGTTTTGGACCCACAACGGCGCCCACAGCCTTGAGGGCGTCCCAGGCCTCCTGCCGTTCCTTGGAAACTGTTGATTTCTTCAGGTTGTCCAAAAGGACATTGTTGGTCACTTTTTTCTTCTTGTACAGGGCCCTGAAACTCTGGAAATTCTGCTCGATGTCTTTTTCCAGATCAATGATTTTTTTGAGCATTTCGTTGGAGAGCTGGTTTTCCTTGAAAGCATTGAGGGCCACGTGGAGGGAACGGATGGTGAGGGGTTTCAGTGCTTTTTCATGGGTGAGCAACTTCTCGATCGTCTTGTATTTGCCCGGGTCACTGTGGAATTTTTTCAGGTCAAGCTTTGCCACTCCATTGGCGGCATAGTCTTCTTTTTTCCCCGTGAGGGAGGCCTGCCAGAAACTGACGGTCTCTCTTTTTTCGAGTTTTGCGTACTCACTGTTGTATTTCGCGAGGAAGGAATCCGCCTGCTTTTGCCAGTCGACTGCGGGTTTTTTCTGGGTCGGAGGGGTGGTCGCTTTTTTCATAGCCACAACCTTTGGGTGTTTCTTCACCGGTTCGTTACCGGATTTTTGCTCCTTTTTTTTGCAGGAGTTAGTTGCCAGAGCGAGGGAGAGGGTGACAGTCAAGAGAGTGATCATGGTGCGCATGGAATACTCCTTAGAGGGAAGCCCCGTAGTCCGTCAGATCCTGCTCCAGTTCAGCCATGGTCTGGTACCGGTGGTCCAGGTGTTTGGCCATGGCTTTGAGGATAATGGCGGCGAGGTCCCTGTCGATGTTTTCATTGAGGGAGGGAGGATTGGGTGGTGGATTGCGGATGTGCTGGAGCAGCACCTGGGCAGTTTTCCCCGAAAAAGGAAGCTGTCCCGTGAAGAGTTCGAACATGATGATGCCCAGAGAGTAGATATCGGTGCGGCCATCGAGCTCCATCCCCTTTACCTGCTCCGGTGACATATAGGATGGCGTGCCGAACATATAATCTTTTGATATTTCTGCAAGTTTTTCATCATGGAGGATTTTTGCCACGCCGAAATCAAGAATTTTTGCGTGGGTCTGTCCCCCATGGGTGGTCACAAAGATATTATCGGGTTTGAGATCCCGATGGAGGATGCCTTTTTTGTGGGCCGCCTCCATCCCCCTGGTCACTTCCAGGAGGAGCGGCAGGACGGTGGTGATCTCCGCGGTGGAGAGGCCGTCGGGTTTAATGAACTGGGAGAGGTTGTTCCCCTGCAGATATTCCATGACCAGGAAGGCCTGCCCGTGGATGTCGTTCCCGAAATACTCCACCCGGACGATATTCTCGTGGCCAAGACGTGATGCAGAATCGGCCTCACGAAAGAACCGGGAGACAGCGTCGCGGATTTCATCGGTGTCGTTGGAGAAGAATTTGAGTAATTTAATGGATTTGGTCGCGCCCGTGGCAACCTCTTCGCATTTCCACACTTCACTGAAGGCACCACTGCCAAGGAACTCGACGAGTCGATATTTATCATCGATGATATAGCCGCTGGTAAAGATGCCGTCGGTAATGGTGATGAATTTAAGCGCAGACTTATCCCGGGGGCAATGTTGCCTGGTGTCGGAATAGGTCTGGTGACACAGGGGGCAAATTTTCACAGATCCTCCTCGGTGAGAAGGTCCTCCCGGATGTGGAGTTCCCTGATTTTGTTCTGGAGACCCTTACGGCTTATCCGCAATATCTGCGCCGCCTTGGTGACATTTCCCCCCGTGGAGTCCAGAGCCTGGTGGATGAGGTCTTTTTCGATCCTGCTGGTCTCCCGTCGAACCACCTCCTTGAGGCCGGAGTCCGACAGTTCCATTTTACGCTCGGGGATACCCGCCTCGCTCTCGCATATCTCCGGGGGAAGATTGGAGGGCAGAATTTCCCCGGGTTCCGACAATAAAAAGGTACGCTCCAGAGCGTTCTCAAGCTCCCGGATGTTTCCGGGCCAGGAGTAGGTGCACAACAGGTCCATGGCCACGGGGGAGATAGAGTAGTCGGTCTGGTTCCCGCTGTTGAAATTGCTCATGAAGTATTCAATAAGGAGAGGGATGTCCGAGGGTCGCTCCCGCAGGGGGGGCAGCTCGATGGGGACAACATTGAGGCGGTAAAAGAGATCCTCGCGGAAAGCGCCCGCCTGGGTCTCGGCTTTGAGATCCTTGTTGGTGGAGGCGATTACCCGCGCGTCGCTCTTGAGGGTGACGATTCCCCCCACCCGCTCGTATTCGTTCTCCTGCAGCACACGCAACAATTTTGCCTGCATGGGGAAGGGGAGCTCTCCCACCTCGTCGAGGAGGATAGTGCCACCCTGTGCCAGCTCGAAGCGCCCCGGCTTGGCGTGGAGCGCTCCGGTAAAGGCGCCCTCCTCATGGCCAAAAAATTCACTCTCCAGGAGGTTCTCGGGGATGGCCGCGCAGTTGACCCTGATGAAGGGCTTGTGTGATCTCCCCGAGGTGGCGTGAATGGCTTTGGCTACCAGCTCTTTGCCCGTTCCACTCTCCCCGCTGAGCAGGATCGTGGAGCTGGTATCGGCGATGCGGTCAATGAGCTTGAACACGTGCTCCATGGCGTCGCTCCGGCCAATCATTCCATGTCTTCCGGCGTAGGGGGTGTCAGCAAGAAGGGAGGACGCAGAACCACCGGCGTCGTATGAGGCCAGGGCCCGCGCCAGGGTGGAGAGGAGCTGGTCCTTGTCGAAGGGCTTCTCGATATAATCAAAGGCG
>JAHJLU010000494.1 GCA_018821745.1 Myxococcota bacterium
CACCAATGACATCGCACATGTTGTCGTTGGAGCAGGTGGAACAAATCTCGCCGCCATCAACGGGGCGACACAGCCCGCGTGGCTCCAGTTCTTCACCCTCTGCGGGAGCTTCTTCCGGTGGTTCATAGGCGCAGTAGAAGCCCTCGGAGCAATCGGTGGGACCATAGCAATACATGGAACAGGCAAAAATGCCGTCCATCTCAATACACCGCTCAGACTCGCACTGGGAGCCACCCGCACAAGGTTTGGCGAAGTCGGAGACTGTTCCGTAATTGGTCGAACTTGAATCCCCGGATGGGCATCCTGTCAGCCCTGCCAGAGCGATCATATACGCCAGGCCAAGGAAGATATATTTCATTGCAGCACCTCGTCGATGACAGTATACCTTGATTCACGTAAAAGTGTACAATTTTAAGCGACTGTTGAGAAACTCGCCAGGCTTTCATGCAGGGGATAATCCCCAAAAAAAATTGATATTATTGATAGAAACACAAAGCCCGGATAAAAATTTACCATTGCCTCGGGGGTACCAGCCGCTGTCCTTTAACCGGCCAGGAGTCGATGATTCGCGCGGGAACCCCCACTGCCAGCACATTGTCGGGCAGATCCCGGGTCACCACCGCCCCGGCACCCACCATGGTGTTGGCCCCGATGGTGACCCCCTCGATGACAGTGGCGCCGGCACCAATCCAGGTACACTCACCGATTGTAACACCTCCGCACAAAATCGCACCGGGAGCAATCTGCGCCCAGGAGTCAAGAACCGTGTCATAATCAACCACGGCGTTGGTGTTAATGATGCAGGACTTTCCAAGCTTTACGCCGGGAGAGAGCACCGCTCCGGCCGCTACCACGGACCCGGGGCCCAGGGAGGCGAAGGGGGAGACAGTGGCGGCGGGATGCACAGCTGAGACCAGAGGGATTCTATAGCTCTCGAAGAGCTCGCCCATCTCCTGCCGAACCTTGCACTTTCCCACGGCGATAATCGCCACATCAAAGGGATATTTTCCCTTCTCCAGCAGCTTCTCCGACCCGAAAACAGGCCGGCTCAGGAACATGCTGCCCCGCTTCTCCGCGGACGGATCCATGAACCCGGCGACGGGAATGGTCTTCATGGCAAAGATTTCCCGCACAACCTTGGCATGGCCCCCTGTTCCGTAAATCACAACTGATGGATATTCACCGGGCATAGCATACTCCATGGCACGGATAAAAAACGGTGCCCCCGGTACTATAGTTTGCAAAAAACATTGGAGCCAGAGAAAACTGCTACCACATGACCATGGGTCTCGGGGTCTTCATGGGGAGAGGCTTCTTCATGGGTGTGATCATGGGGCGCGGTCTCGCCATTACCGTGCTGCGCCCCTTGTTGGGAAGGGGCTTCCCGGGAATTATAACGGAAAAGATGAATTCCCGGTCGGTATCTGCGGAGAAGTGTTCCTCCTCTACCTGCTCTTTTCCCACGGCCGCCCTGAGGATGACCTTTGCCCCGGCGGGCACAGTTATCTTGAAAGGCGTCTTCCGCTTGGCGTACTTGATGACACCATTCACAACAACATCGACGGCGATGGGTTGATTGGCGGCTCCTACACTCACATGATACTCCGTTGGTTTTTTGACGACCACACGCATGGGCTTCAGGGGAGGTGGCTCTTTCATGGGCGCATTCATATCGGACCCCGATGAGCCGGCCCGCTTGTTGAAGTGGGTGACCACCTTCTTCCAGATGATAAAGCCCGCGCCCCCGGCGGCGGCCAGGATGAGAACCATTATGAGAAAGAACCCCAGCGTCCCCGATTTTTCCGTGGGAGCGTTGTAGGGCATCACCTCGTCTTTGGGGGTGAGGGACGACCGAACTGCCTTGATCTCGTCGTCGAGGTCGGGCTCCGAATCCATGCTGGCGATCTCGGCAATGAGATCGGCGTTGACCAGCGCCCCTGCATTTTTCAGTTCATTAAACAACTGCCCTGCGGAGTCATAACGCTCCCTGGGATTCTTGATGAGGGTCTTGTTGATCACATCGCACAGCTGCTGGGGCAACCCCTTGGTCACCTCCTCGAGCTTGAGTGGCGGCTCGGCTACCTGCTTGTAGAGGAGCTCACGGGGAGTCTTTGCGTTGAGCGGGAAGGTGTTGGAGAGCATCTTGAACAAGATGATGCCCAGGGAGTAGATATCGCTGCAGGCACCGATCTCGTCGATGGAGCCCGCCGCCTGTTCAGGAGACATGTAGAGGGGTGTTCCCATGACCATGCCCATGGAGGTGGCATGCTTGGATTTAACCTTCTCCCCGCTCAGGACCAGCTTGGCGATACCAAAATCCAGAATTTTTACGTCGTATTTCCCGTCTACCTCGTTGATGTAGATATTGTCGGGTTTCAGGTCCCGGTGGATCACGCCCACGCTGTGGGCGGCATCGAGTCCTTCGCAGATCTGTTTGGCGATGCGCAGGGTGTCTTTGACAGAAAAGGGGGCCCGCTGTTTTATCAACGCACCCAGCTCCTGGCCCTCGAGGTACTCCATGGTGAAGTAGTGGCGCCCGTCGGGGAGCTGCCCGAAATCATAAATCTTTATGATATTTGGGTGTTTAATGATATTGACGGCGCGCGCTTCGGCGTTGAAGCGCTTGACCATCTCGGGATCACTGGCCAAGGTAGGATCCAGGACTTTAATCGCCACCTGACTCTCGATGGTGGGGTGCCTGCCAAGGTAGACATCGCCGAAAGCCCCGGAACCAATCATATTCAGGACCTTGTAGTTGCCGATAAAACAACCGGTGAGGTCGTCTATATCTTCCTGGGAGTCGTCCTGGGGAGAATTGGAATCGTGATGGGAATCGTCTGTCATAATCTATTAACTAAGAATACTTGGGCTGGGGTTATGGTCGTGGACCAACAGTTATTTCGTCGGAAATTTTCTAGCACACTTTCGCAGAAAAAGCCACCCCGTGAAAAGCCCGAATTGCGCCTTTCAAGCCGGTGTGTATGCGGCAAACTCATGTTCTCCTCTTCCTGGAAGTCCTGGGTCTCTTCAGGGAATTCCCCCGCAAAGACGGGGCCCCTGCTGGCGACAGCACCTCCCGCTGCTTGAGTTTCCCCTGCTTGCTCTTCTCCACGAACACGCTCTCACCGGTAAAGGGATGAAGACCCGTGTGGAACATGGCTCCGGAGAAGGTCATGGGGAGGGGGATGAAGTCCTGGGCCTGCTCCAGTTTCAGACCCTCTTTCTCCATAAAGGAGCGCAGCTCCTGCATGTGACGCTGATCACACTCCGGGTGGCTGGAGATCATGTAGGGGACCAGATACTGCCCCGGCTTTTTGAGCGACGCGAACCGCTTGAGGAAGCGGACGAAGACCTCTTTGCCCGGCTTCATCATGGCGGATGTCACGGCATCGGAGATATGCTCAGGTGCCACCTTGAGGTGCCCCCCTGTTCGCTCCCGGATCAGCCGGGAGAGGTACTTCTCGTGGAGAAGCGCCAGATCGTAGCGCACTCCTGAGGCGACGAAACAGTGCTTCACCTTGGGCAGCGCCATGACTGCATCCCAGAGTTCGAGGGTCTGTGTCTGATCTGTCATGAGCGAGGGACAGACCTGGGGCGACAGACAGCTCTCCCGGGTGCAGCCCTTTTTGCGCCCCTCCACACGGCAATGGGTCCCGTACATGTTGGCCGAGGGGCCACCCAGATCACTGACAGTTCCCCGAAAGAGGGGATCCGCGGCGAACCGCTGAACCTCGCCGGCGAGAGACCGGATACTTCTCGACTGGATCTCGGGGCCCTGATGAAAATAGATGCTGCAGAACCGGCAGCCGCCGTAGCATCCCCGATGGGTCACCACAGACCACCGCACAGTCTCCAGAGCTGGGACCGGCGCCAAATGGGAGGGATGAGCCCGGCGGGTATAAGGCAGATCATAGATTGCGTCTAGTTCAACTGCTGTAAGAGGCGCAGCGGGAGGATTGATGCAGATGGTCCGACCTCCCTGGTCCTGGAACAGCCGCTTCCCCCGGTGGGGATTGGCGTGTTGCCAGATGGTCGTCAGCGCACTGTTGAAAGCGCGGCCATCGGCCTTCACCTCCCCGAAGGAGGGCAGCACCAGATGCTCCCCCGTGGGCGGCACCGATTGGGCAAACACAACGGCCCCGGGAAGATCCACGGGGAGGGTCCCCGTGTGCTCAACGCTCCGTGCCAGCTCAACCACCCCCCGCTCCCCCATTCCATAGAGGAGCAGATCCGCC
>JAHJLU010000495.1 GCA_018821745.1 Myxococcota bacterium
ACCCATGGACGACAAGGCGCCCCTGGAAAAAGGAGTCAGCCGTTCCCTGTGGGCGACCCCGCCCCACCCCCTCAGGCGCCGCCCCATCAGCCAACCCTTTGTTACGGGAATCCGGGCCATCGACACTCTCATGACCCTGGGCAAAGGTCAGCGGGTTGGCCTCTTCGCCGGCAGCGGCGTTGGGAAATCCACCCTCATGGGGATGATCGCCCGAAAAGCGCAGGCCGATGTCATCGTGGTCTGCCTGGTGGGCGAGCGCGGCCGGGAGGTGCAGGAGTTCATCTCCGACTCGCTGGGCCCAGAGGGGCTCGCCAAATCGGTGCTGGTGGTCTCCACCTCCGACAGCCCCGCCCTGGTCCGCGCCAAGGCCCCGGCCACCGCCACCGCCATCGCCGAGCACTACCGGGATCAAGGCCTTGACGTGCTGCTCTTCATCGACTCCCTCACCCGTTTCGCCCGGGCTGAGCGAGAGATTGCCCTGAGCCTGGGAGAACCACCGGCCAGGCGCGGGTTTCCCCCCTCGGTCTTCGCCCGGCTCCCCGCCCTGCTGGAGCGGGCCGGTAACGGAGAGAAGGGCTCCATCACGGCCATTTATACTGTCCTCGTGGAAGGTGGAGACATGGAAGAACCGGTCACAGACGAGGTCCGGGGGATTGTGGACGGCCACATCATGCTCTCACGCACGCTGGCCTCCCTGGGCCACTTCCCCGCCATCGACATCCCCGGCAGCGTCTCGCGGGTCATGGGCAAGGTCACCACACCCGAGCACAACAACCGGGCCCGGGAGGTCAAAGGCCTCATCAGCGCGCTGGAGAAATCCCGGGACCTGCTGCGGGTGGGTGCCTATGAGCCCGGGGGCGATCCCCAGCTGGACCGCGCCGTCACCCTCATGAACGACCTCAACGCCTTTCTATGCCAGTCGGGCAGTGACTCCCCATCCTTCGACGAGAACCTCGAGCGCCTCTATTCCCTCAAATAAATTCCTTGATGAGCGCCCGGGTCTCGTCTGATGGCTCGCCGGAGGAGATGTAAGGCAAAAAAGTCCCCGTTTGCCATGCACTGATGCAGTCCACACAGCACTGGGCCGTTGAGCCATGGTGATACCCGCCCTCCAGCACCCCCAGAATCCTTCCCCCGCAGACCTCCTCGGCCAGATCCGTAATCGCCTGAAACATGGCGGAGAAGCCCTCCCTGGTCATGGTCATCTCGCCCAGTGGGTCCTTCTCGTGGGAATCAAATCCGGCGGCCACCAGGATAACCTCCGGGTCATACCGCCTTACCGCCGGCACAACAACGCTCCCGAGGAAGGCCAGCACGTCGGCGTCACTGGCCCTGCGGGGCATGGCTCCGTTGAGCGTAAAACCTTCCCCCGCGCCCGCGCCCCGCTCCGACACGAGGCCGGTCCCGGGGAAAGAGTCCCGCTGGTGGATGCTCAGGTAGAAGACGTCGCCACGTTCGTAGAAGGCCTCCTGGATCCCGTTGCCGTGGTGGAAATCAACGTCGATGACCGCCACACGCCGGGCACCCTGTTGACACAGCGTCGCCGCCGCCAGCGCCACGGTGTTGACCAGGCAAAAACCCATGGCTCCCCCGGGGCGGGCATGATGTCCCGGAGGACGCACCGCGGCGAACCCGCGCCTGATGGAATCGGAGCGCCATATTTCCAGTGCCAGATCCGTAACGGTCCCCACCGCCGTGGTAATGACCCGCCAGCTCTTCTCCCCGTAAAATGTCTGGGGATCGAGATACCCCGAACCACTTCGGAGTTGACGCTCCAGTCTCTCAACATAGGCGGGAGTATGGACCAGGAGCAGCTCATCGGCGGTCGCCTGTCGCAGGGGCCAGTGACTGATGCTCCCCAGGGAGCGTTTGGCCAGCTCACGCTCGATGGACGCTGTGCGCCCGGGGTTCTCGGGGTGAAAAAAGTTGGGGCCCAGGTGCTCCAGGAAGAGTGGGTCGGCGATCAGCCGGAACATTATTCACCGGTCTCCGGGGGATTTTTGGAACGCGCAGAGGAGGGGGAGAAATGATCGGTTGACAGGGCAGTCTCCTCAAACACACGGAAGGTCTCGGCGTGCCCACGGGCGTATGCCACACCGGCGGCAGTCAGGTTCTGGCGATTCTTGAGCGCGGGGTCGGCGCCATTGGCCAGTAAAAGCCCCACCGCCTCGGATGCCCCGCTGAAGGCCGCCCAGTGCAGCGGGGTCTCCCCCTCTGTGGTCAGCATGTCTACCCGGGCGCCGTAGGCCAGAAGCAGCTCCATAACCCGGCAGTGGTTCTGCCGCGCAGCACGGTGGAGGGGTGTCTTCCCCGTACCGGCGGTTGCATCCACCGTGGCACCCTGCTGGATCAGAAACTCCACCACCTCGACCATACCCTCCCATGCCGCCCGGTGGAGAGGCGTCTCATTGTACTGATCCCGGTTGTCCACAGGGACCCCCTGAAAGAGGAACATCTTGACCGACTCCAGATCCCCCTGGGCCGCAGCCTCGTTGAGGGGATGCAAGGTATAGGGATTTTCTGTCATGGGACCTCGGGGCGCCACGGGGTTTGTTGTATGCCGCCTGGATACCTGACTTTACCATTCATATGATGGCAGTAAAGAAGTTACTTACCACCACTGCTTTTTCGTGGAAGGGATCCCGCTGTCAGTTGACCACCAGGACAGGGGTTGAACTGGAGAGGACCGACGCACCTTGCTCAGTCGTGTTTTTTCAGGGAGGCCAAATCCTGCGCCTTCATTTTGCGCAGCTCCAGCTCCGTGTAGTGCTGCTTGGCGTACGTAAAAATGAAGGGGGCGAGGAACATGGAGAGGACCCCCACCAGCAGAATGGGGAAGTACAGGTCATAGGGCTGGTCCTTGTAATAGGCGATAACTCCCACGATGGTCGCGATGAGACCCAGAAGCGCCGCGGCCACCATGGTGAGGAGGACAAACCGCTTCCCCCTGCCCTTCTGGATGAGCACCGCGCTGGCCACGCCAAAAAGCCCGAAGAGGGAGCCCCAGAGCGCTCCGATGATGGAGGTGGCCCCGGGAGACCACCAGGGTTTGGGGCCTGGTCTGGAGAGCGTCCCCGGAGCCCTCACGCCGGGATCCCCGTCGATGAACTCCAGGTCTTTGAGCCACACGGCGCCTTTGGAGAAGAAGACCATGCTCACCGTGAGAGAGTCGGGCCTCATGGTACCCTGGGGGCCGAGATCGAAGGGCAGGGAAAACTCCCGCCACCCCGAGGAGCCCTTTATCTCCTGCAGGGGTCCCCGCCCCGCCATGGTGCGGGTGAAATACCGGCGGTTTCCGGGGAAAAAGTTCATCATCTCCAGGTACGAGGCCTTCCGGACATCCTTATATTTCACCTTGCCCCGGATCTGGTAGAGGCGGGTGGTGACGGGCGGATTTTTAATGCTGAAGAGGGGGATTGTCCTGATCCCCTCCCCGTTTTTGACCGACAGAACCTTCTTCGCCGCGTCCAGCCTCCCCCCCGTAATGAGCTTCGCGCTCTCCATACGCTCGAAGTGCAGCTCCCGGGAGACCCCCGACGGCATCAGCAGTATCAGAATTAACAATATCATGGGTTCCTCCCTTCGTAGGCCTCGAGCAGCTCCTTGAGGGTCCGCTCGTCGATCCGGCCCTCGGCGTATTTGGTGCGCAGCAGCAGCTCGAAGGGATCCCTTGGGCCGTGGGAGTCCACCACCCGGATTTTATCGATGAGCCGGTCCAGGCGCAGCCGCACCGTGGGATAGCTCACGCCATAGGACTCGGCCAGTTTCTTCAGTGATCCCGAGTGGAGGATAAAGCGCTTCATGAACACCCTGTCCTCATCGTCGAGAAAGTCCAGCCAGTAGACTGTTTTCATGGGAATTGCCTCCATGAGTTAAACAAAATCAAACCCTACTTTCTATTTAGCTTTAATTTATTGCAAGTCAAGTTCAATTTTATTCAACTCCACCGTTTCTCTCCGGGGAAAACCACACCTCTCCTGCCAAATGGGAGTGACCACCTTTGCACTTTTTCGTTCCCGGGGTAAAATAACCCATCACCTGAAAGGTAGAGTTTCATGAAACAACGTGTCACGGGCTTTGTTTTCACCATGCTCCTTCTCTTCCCCCTCACCTCCCGGGGACAGGCTCCCGACTCCGGTGCCGCGAGACCCCTCTTCGGCGTTGGCCTCCACGGGGGATTCATGGGCTCGGCCGAGGCCATGAGCGTCAAGGGTGTCACCTTCAGGTACCGTCCGGGCCGGTGGTTCTCCCTCGTGGCAACATTTGAGCACCAGAACTACCTCTTCGAGACCGACTGCGGATACCACCGCAACGAGGCCTACTCTTATGGCGTCGCGGCCCGTATTTATCCCCTGGGAGGCGCTCCGGAAAAAGCTCTGGTCCAGCCCTATGTTAAGGCGGGGCTGGTCTACTCCCACCTGATGCTGGGGGGCACTGACTGGAACATCACCCCCACCGAGGAGGTGGACTACACCACCAACGCCCTCCTGGCGGAAGCGGGAGCGGGTCTTGAGCTGCGCCTCTTCTCCCTTGCCCATGGCCGCTTCTCCATGAGCCTCTTTGCGGAGCTTGCCGCCACCTACCCCATTTTGGCACCCGCCGAGGCCAAATGCGCCTGCGACTGTTTTGAGGTCCCCGACGGCAAGACCTACACCCTCCGCGCCGGCCTCCTCTTCTCCTTCTGAGTGACTCCCGCCCGTGGGAAATATGGCGCAACTCACAGGCGATTTTCCCTGGATGAGCGGTAACATCGAACCATTGACCGCCGCTGAGAGGGACTTCGCCGAAGAACAGGGGACATCGGCCAATGCCCCGGTAAGATAGCGGTGAGGGCGGAAAATATCGCCCCGGGAGGTTCCAAATGCATCACGCCTGTCATCATCA
>JAHJLU010000496.1 GCA_018821745.1 Myxococcota bacterium
CCCGTTACTGCAATTCTCGGGGCCGCCATCGCACCCAATAAGAAGAACCGCCAGTACCAATATTGAGAGTTGAAAGAGTTTGCTCATAGGTATTCCTCAGTAAAGTTAGTAAAACCTCGTGCTAGAAAAACCGCCCGAAGTTGAAGGTAAAGAAAAGACTGTTCAGGCCGTGGATGTCCTTGGTGACGATGGGGAGCTTATACCACACCCCGCCACCGATGAACGCCTTGCCCAGAAACCCGGGGCCCTTGAACGCAGCGGGCCGATAGTAAAGCTCTGCACCGAACCGCAGGAACATATCCCCCACGGAGGTGGAGAGCGAAAACTGCTGATCCTTGGCCTCATAATAGTTTGTGTGATACCCAACCCCCACGAGCCACAGAAGAAAGAGGTCCTCGGAGAGCACGCTCTTTCGTCCAATTCGCAGCTCCCAATAGAGGGAGGCGAGGCTCACCATTTGCCGATTGGAAGAGTCCAGCTCATTAAACCCAATGGCGTAGCTGTTCTTGATCACGTCGGTGTACTTGAGATCATCGCCGCTGTGGTCCTGATAGTGCACATTGAGACCAACGAAATACCTTGACTGTAAAAAGAGGGAAGCCCCCAGATGGACGCCATAGAGCCCAAAACTCGAGTTGCCGATGAGGGGAGGTTCTTTCAGGTTACTGGTGCTCACGACGCTGTAGCCGCCGTAAAGCATGAGGGGGAGTCCCCAGGTCGCGGACCCCAGATTATTTCCAATGTGGTCATGGGACCCCGTCGCTTTCAAAACAGGGAGATCAGGCGTCCTGATAGTGCTGGCCCCCTGCCTGAAGACAATGGTCTGGGTCTTTGTTTTTTGGGTGTTGTCAGTGAAGATCATCTTCAGCGTTGGGCGCCCTCGGGAGGTCGTGGATTCGATGACCGTGCACTTGCTCTTTCGTGTATCCAGCTTGCAGTCCCGCATATCATAGGCGCGCATCTTGTCACAACCAAACACTTCGTAGGTACCGTTACCCAAATATCGCATCCGCACATGCTCCTGGGCGCATTTAAGATCCTTCACGGCGCGCTTGAGCAGTTTGTGTTTCTGGTATGTGGGCGTAACACACCCAGCGAGGAGCGCGGCCAGCAGAATCAGGAGGAGAGCAGGGGTTCTTTGGGACAATATTTTTACAGCGTTATGTTTCAATAAAGTCGTCCCCATGGTTAAAAAATCCTTGTTTTTTCTTTCGTGATTCCCATTCGATAGCGAATCTTGTTTTTGAACTTGATCGCTTTTTTCACTCTCCTCACTCTGCTGCGGCTGGGGTTGATGGTGTACTTGTACTGTTTGCGCTTCACCACATCCACAACCACCACGGTGGTCTTCTCAAAAATGGGGACGGAGAGGGGAACAATCTCTGCGTTCCAGTAGGTATTGTAGGTGTAGTTCACCAAAAACCCCATCCCATAACTGAACTGGATGCTGTTAAAAGAATGGGAGAACCTTTTGGGGCTGGTGTCCGTGAGAGTGCGCTTCATCAGGACGCGGTCGCCCTGCTTCAACACCAGCATAAACCTGTTGAGAAAGGCCTCGTTTCTTGACGGCCTGAGCACTTCAACCACGAATAGTCCACCTTTGGGAATCTGCAGATACTTCCCGTAGGTGACCTTTTTGTTCTCGAAGGTCACCTTGCCCTGCATTTTGATATCCTTGATCACTGAAGGGAGATCTTTGTACCAGATCCGCACGAACCCCTGGTCATCTTTTTGGGCCAAACTGAAGGGGGTCACATTGTAGCCCGGGAGCCTGGAGGTGGTGTCCTGATAGGGCTTTTTTACCCTCTGGGACTCCCCAAAATAGCGGGGTCCGCAGGAACTGATGAGGGTAGTGACCCCAAACACAGCGGTGAGGATGTGGAGTGTGCTGAAAAATCTCTTGCGCATTTCAGTTCCTTCGCGGCGGCTGTTCGCCTGTAGCCAGTTCATGGTAGGTCCACGGGATAAACATACAAAATTCCCCCGGGAATGGTAGGAAAAAGGAAGCTCCGTTTCCGGTTTTTGCGGGGTCCTGGCGGTGATTCTCACTTCGTTGTGGCACTGTATCGGCTCCATTCCCATCTGGGTTGGTGGGTGTTTGGGCATGATTCTCAGGTGACGGCAACACGATTACCCCTGTCCCGGGGGTTGCTGGCGGCCTGGTCCCCTGCGGCTTTTGCAAATGGTTGTCTCATTGGGATTCCAAGGTGGCTCAGAACGCTTCCGGGTGATGCTGAACCTCGTCCATTTCCTGGTAGGCAGCTTCCTGGGCGAATAGGTCGTCATTCGTAGGCATTATGGGGGTATGGCGTCCAGAACTACTCATGCATCATCTCCCATAAGGCAACTCCCGAATAAAGCAAAGTGGCATTCTCCCTTGGTTGTGGGTAGAGTTAATCAACA
>JAHJLU010000497.1 GCA_018821745.1 Myxococcota bacterium
AGCGCATTGGAACTCCTACCCTGTCAGCGGACACCGGTTTTGATATGAAATCCGTAGTAAGCGCCGTGGTTCAGGTCTTTGCAGTTGTCCGTCACCGAGAACAGGTGCACGAGGAGCTCGTCTATCTTCTGGCTGCAGCGGGCGTCGGTGTGCTGCCGCAGTGTGTTGGAGATGTGGTGGGCGTAAGTGTAGTGCCTGTCATTGATTGTAATGGCATAGGTGCATCGCAGGTGTCTGTCGCCATGTGATCTCCCCCTATAGGAGCGGGCCAATCGAGGGTTGGATTTCAGTTGGTCGCGCAGGGACTGGCTGAAGGGACCAGGCCCCCGGAAATGATCGATCTTCACCAGCCGTTCCACGCGAATCGTGCACTTCCCCATGGTTTTCACCGTGCCAATCAACTTTTCCGTGGCCTTCCCGGTGATGTTCTTGGAGGCGGGGGACACCTCGCCCATGGGACCACCCATTGGCCCTGGGCCTCCCATAGCCGGTGCCGGTTTTGGGGAGCCTGTCCCGGAGGCCGGCCCCGGATGCGGTCCCGGGCGCTCCCTGGAGCACAGGGCAAACACCGGAAACAACAACACATAAATGGCCAGTAACCTTTTCATGGGAACCCCTTTGGGCCTGATCCTGCAGACCATACTCCGTTGTAGCATGCCCAGGCGATGATTGAAAGCAGTGCCCTCCATGGAAATTCGTGAACCGGATTCGCCTCCCGGGAGAGGCGTTGCCTCTTTTCCCATTTCCCGTTGGAATTCTTTTCGTTTTTCTGTCATGATCGGTCATTGTAATCCCCAACAAGGAGCCATTTCACTATGCTTCGAATCCCCGAGACTTTGAAAAGCGCGTTCCTCCAGAACGCCAACGTGGACAGCCGGCAGAGCATCCTGCAGTTCAACCAGGCGCGTGTGGCCAAGTACCATGAATTGCAAAAGCCCGTTGTAGTCGGACTCCACTTTCAGGAAGAGTACGTGGAAGTGATGGGATGCATCGTGGAGCGGAAAAATGACTATATGGTCATTGCCGACAAGTGGGAGTACATCGCCATCAATCACAAGGACGTGCTGTTCGTAGAGCTCCTGGAAAACACCCAGGCTGTTGACTCCCTGCGCCGCTCCTGATTTCCCGCACCTGCCACGAGCGCAAAACGCCCAGAAACCCCACCGCACGGGGCTCCCTTCAGGAGCCGAAAGTTCTCCCGTCGAAACGCAATAATTCCCTTTGATCTTCACCCGGTCCTTCAGTAGAATCACTCCCATGACAATACTTCTCATAATGGGCATACTGACATCCATCTTTCTGACACTCTATTTTACCTTCTATCTCCCACAGCGAATCCTGGATCGGAAGAGGAGGGAGCGAAAGGCCGAGCGAAAGGCCGAGCAGGAAAAGCTTCTGGAGAAGGGCTTCCCACGGGAGTGGAAGGAATACCTCTTCAACAACTGGGCGATCTACCGGCACCTCCCCCTCGCCACCCGGGAGCAGCTCCATAAGAAAGCCATTGAATTCTTCACCCAGAAAGATTTCCTGGGCAAGCGCGGTTTTCGCATCACCGACGAGGTAAAACTCCTCATCTCGGCACAGGCGTCGCTGCTCGTCATGAACCAGCGCACCTGCTATCCCCGCCTCCACAAGATCCTTGTCTATCCCGAGTCCATGGCCACCAACGTCGCGGGCAACTCCGCCATGAGCGCCTACCTCGAGGGAACAATCAGCCTCGCCTGGGACGCCGCGGCCTACGGCGCACGCCTCCGCAGCGACTCCTACAACGTTGTTATCCACGAGTGCGCACACCAGCTCGATCAGACAGATCTCAAAAACGACGGGATCCCGGCCCTGCCCAACCACCTCAAGACCGCCGGGTGGGCCGCCACGCTCAAAAAAGAATTTCAGACCTTTTCCGACACCCCCAACGACCGGCAGATCATCCAGGAGTACGGAAAAACCGATATGGCGGAGTATTTTGCCTGTGCCACCGAGGCCTTCTTTGAACGCCCCGAGCACCTGCATCGCGTCTATCCCACGCTCTACAATCTCCTGAAAGATTTTTACGAGCTGGATCCCGCCATCCTCTACAATCAGAAAAAAGAATAGACTTTCCATCACCAACCAGGCACCTGCCTCACGACATAATGTATACGCGACAAGGAGTTCCCATGTTCAGACTCATAGCAATTTTCATGCTCTCAACGCTGGCTCTCAGCGGCTGCAAGGGGAAAGAGACCGAGACTCCCCCGAAAAGCAATACAGAAGCGGACTCCGCATCCTCCATGTCCGTCATGGTGACTCCGACCGCCCCCACCATGGGGACCGAGGCCCCGGGAGATTCCATCCCTCCCATGGCTCCGGGACAAGATACTCCTCCGCCAGACAAAACTCCCGTCACCCCACCCTCCACCAACACGGTCACCTCGCCCCCCGCCAACACGGTCACCTCGCCCCCCGCCAATAACTTTGCAGCGGGGACGCGCCTGGGAAAAACCGCTATCATCAAGGGCCAGAGAGCCTTTGCGCTGAAACTCCTCTCCCGCCTGGCCAGGCAGGAGAGCGCCAAGAACATTGTCTTCTCCCCCCTCTCCATCTCAACAGCCATAGCCATGGTCTACATCGGTTCCGGGACCTCCACCAAAAAGGAGATCGCCACGCTGCTGGGCTACTCCCCCAACTTTGAAGAGAACAGCACGGTGTACGGTGGACTCCTGAGCTTTGAGAACACCAGAGGGTTCGAGGTGCAGTCTGCAAACCGCATCTTTGTCCACAACACCCTCAACGTGAAGCCGGCCTTTGAGTCCATTAACCGGAAGTTCTTCCGCACCACCCTCCAGAAACTCGATTTCAAACAAAAGGCCAAGGTCGCCCGGACCATCAATTCCTGGATTTCAAAGCAGACGAAAAAGAAAATCAAGGAGCTGGTCAAGACAAAACACATCACGCCCCTCACCCGGATGCTCCTGGTCAACGCCCTCTACATGAAGGCCGACTGGGTCCACACCTTCAAAAAACGTGCCACACGGGAGATGGCGTTCCGGTCACCCTCCGGGAAAGTGAAGACCAAATTCATGACCCAGACCACCGATTTCCGGTACGCGGAAGACTCAGACATGCAGTACCTGGAGATGCCCTACAAGGGGCGTCGCCTCTCCATGCTCGTGGCCCTTCCCCGAAAGGGACGCAGCCTGGACAGCCTCCTGCCAACACTCTCGACCTCCCTGAACAAAGCCCGGGGGGGCCTCTTCTCACAGCGGGTCATGGTCTCCTTCCCGAAGTTTGGATACAGCCAGGGGACAGGCCTCAAGGGACTGCTCAAGGCCATGGGAATGACCCTCTCCTTCTCCATGAAAGCTGACTTTGGCGGTATCTCGAAGACCGCGCTCAAGATCGAGGATGTGCTCCACAAGGCACGAATCAATGTGGACGAGCAGGGTACCGTGGCCTCGGCAGCCACGGCGGTTATCGTGGGTACGAAGGGAGCCGGTATGTCCAGCCGCCCCGTCACCTTTGTGGCGGACCACCCCTTCGCCTATTTCATTGTGGATCGGCTCAACAACACCATCCTCTTCGCCGGTATCATCAGAAACCCCACGCTCAAATAGCCTCCTGCACTCCCCGCAATATCCGTGAACCACGGTCGAGGGCTCCCAGCGGCGTTGTGCCGGGGGCCAGGGTATCATCACCCTATTCTTTGAACTGATCGTAGGAGAACTCGGAGTTGTCGTCGGAGGCGGTGGGGAGCTTCGCGCGAAGGCGGGGGCTGTATGAGAATTCCTTCATGATAAAGCCCAGGGGTTCCAGGTGCTCCGAGAGCTCTTTGCCCAGCACC
>JAHJLU010000498.1 GCA_018821745.1 Myxococcota bacterium
CACAAAGGAGATCATGGAGAAACAGAACCTCACCGCGTGCACCATGCGCTGCTTTGATCTTGTCACAACGCTGCAGACAACGGGGTGCCTCGCGCTCTCCAGACTCATCGACGAGGGCATCATCGCAGGGTGTGAAGGGGACATCCCCACGACCCTGACCATGCTCTTCATGCACCTCATGACGGGCGAGACGCCGTTCATGGCGAATCCACAGGAGGTGAACGGCGCCGACAACACCCTGTGGGTCGCTCACTGTACCGTCGCGAGAAACCTGCTCACCCAATACACCCTCCGCTCCCACTTCGAGTCTGATCTGGGAGTGGGGATTCAGGGAACCATAGCGCCGCAAAAAATCACCCTCGCAAGAATAGGCGGGCGGGATCTGTCACAGCTCTTCGTTGCCAACGGCGAGATGGTGGAAAACGGCTCCGACTCGCAGCGCTGCCGCACCCAGCTCAAACTGCGGCTCGACGAAAGCGTTGACTACTTTCTGTCAAACCCCCTGGGAAACCATCATGTTGTGATACGCGGACACCACAAAGAGGCGCTCCTGGAATATTACAATCTGTTCAAGTGACCTGATATGCGGTGAAGAGGGACTTTATCCACCCAAGGTCCATATCTCGCACCCGGTCTTGAGGATCTTCTTGTGGATTTTTGCGTCATCAACGCCCTCATCTTCTGCGATTGAGAGGAGCTCAGCGACGTCCTCGGCGCTTCCATCACAGAACCCGATGGGACGAGTGTTGTTGACCTGATTGAGTTGAACCTTGAACTCGCCGTGGTCCCAGCGTGTCTGCGTAGAATTGTTGTATGGATGGATCATATGGTGGAAGTGCTCCTTACTTGTTTGATGGGCACTCTTTGGGGTGCGGTTGGGGCATTCTTTACGCTCATGATGACAGTGTGGGGTCACTGTCGATAAAGTCAATGGGGAAGTCACCATCGATATTTGTGGGGTGGGGGCAGGGAAACTCAACCATTCCTCATGGTGTGCATTTGGGATAAACTGATAAAAAAGGAGAAAACCATGGTTGATGAGCACGAGAAACCGGAAATGAAGGGTAATGGTGAGAACTGGTACTGCCCTTATTGTTCCTGTGAGAACCCCAAAGGTGCGCTCCGGGAGATCTATGAAGAGAAGATTGCAAATGGGGAGCCGTTCTCGGGCGATGTATACTGTGGCGAGTGCTCCAAGGCTCTTCCCTCCCAGGAGGTGTTTCAGGGAAAATACGACCTCCTCCAAGCACCATGCCGGGAAAAGGAGCAGGACCCTGTTGTTCCCCCTGAACTACAGCAGACTGAGCCAGTTGACAACACCGAAGCGAAGGATAACACATCGGTCAAGGGGCTGCTTGCCGGATACTATCAGGCCGCAGAGATGTGCCTGGCCGATGGCGACGATACCGATCAGGCGCTGACACATTTGGAGGATGCCCTTGAGCTCGACCCGGCAAACAGAGAAACTCAGGAGAGGCTCGTGGCCATCTATGAGAGGATCGGGGAGTGGGACCTCTTAATGGATATACTCGCTGAACAGGCCGAGCTGGTTGGCACCGCCGATGAAGTGGCGGCAGCCCAAAAAACCCAGGAGGTCACATCGCATTTTCTACGCATGGGGCAAATCCTTGAGGAGAAGCAAAACGATCCCCATGCAGCCTGGAAGGTTTTCTTGGCAGGGCTTGAGTTGTGCCCTGGCTCCGAGGAGTTGTGGGAGCCCTTTAAGCGCCTCACTGCCAGGGAGGGGGCGTGGAAAAAGGCGGCAACTATGATTATAACGGTCGCGAAGCGGCAGCAGACACCGGAGGTGGCCACCTCTCTCTATCTGAAAGCGGCGACCCTGTACTTTGATGCTGGAAAGGACGATGAAGCCAAGGAGATGCTCAAGGTGGCAAAAAAGGGGAAAGGACACCGTCGCCGGCTCTGGGAGTGTTACGCCACGCTTTATATGCGGAGGAAGGATTTTTTGGCTGCCGTCACTGCCTATGTGAAGGTCTACGGTAAATCCAGCGCTCCCCAGGCACGCCATATGTACGCCAGCATCATCAGTGACATATATAAAACAAGCCTGGAGGACGAGGCAGAGGCCACGCGATGGCAATCAATCGCCAGCGAGAACCAATAGCAGCATCCCCGACCTCCAGCCTCCTCCACTTGGCCGCCGCTTGTGAATCACCCAGCGCAAGGGCGTCCTTCGCGATCCGCTGTGGCCGTTCTCCCGGTCAAACTCGGGGTGCCACAGCGCGTCGTAGGTCCATTTGGGCTATTGGAGTAAGGGGTGGTGGTGTGGAGCAGCGTCATGGCCCCGACCAGGGCCCCTGGGGGAATTGTGCGGTCCGGATCCGGATCTTGGTGTCCAAGGGCTGGCTGTAGATGGCCACATAGGAAGTATCAGGGTCAGGACGAGGATCCTTTGAAACAACACGGGAGCGGCCATGGGCCATCCTTTGCGGCGGGAGGCGGGGTTTACCGGGTGAGGTGCCGGTATTTGATGCGCTTGGGCTGGTTGGCCGCGGCGCCCAGACGTCTTTTGCGGTCTTCTTCGTATTCGGTGTAGTTGCCGTCGTACCAGACCGTCTTGCTCTCGCCCTCGAAGGCCAGAATGTGGGTGGCCACACGGTCCAGGAACCACCGGTCATGGCTGATGACCAGGGCGCACCCGGCGAAATTGTCCAGGGCCTCTTCCAGCGCGCGCAGGGTGTTGATGTCGAGGTCGTTGGTGGGTTCGTCCAGGAGCAGGACGTTGGCGCCCTCCTTGAGCATGTTGGCCAGGTGGATCCTGTTCTTCTCACCGCCGGAGAGGAGGCTCACCAACTTGCCGTGGTCGGAACCCGAGAAGTTGAAGCGGGAGACGTATGCCCGGGCGTTTACCTCCCGATCCCCCAGGGTGACGGTCTCCATCCCGCCGGAGATGGTCTCGAAGAGGGTGGCCTTGGGGTCAAGGGAGTCGCGGTTCTGATCAACGTAGGCCAGTTTCACGGTCTCGCCAAGCTTCATGCTCCCGGAGTCAGGGGTCTCCTGGCCGGTGATCATTTTGAACAGGGTGGTCTTGCCGGCGCCGTTGGGGCCGATGATCCCCACAATGCCACCGGGGGGGATGGTGAAACTGAGGTTGTCGAAGAGGAGCTTGTTGTCGTAGGACTTGCTCAGCCCCTCGGCGGTGATGACGGATTTGCCCAGGCGCGGTCCCGGTGGAATGAAGATCTCCAGTTCCTGCATCTGCTGCTCCCGATCCACGTTGAGCAGCGCGTCGTAGGCCTTGATGCGGTTTTTTGACCGCTCGTGCTGTCCCGCGGGGGTGAGATGGTGCCACTCGAGTTCGTGCTCAAGGGTGCGGACAAAGGCGTTGTCTGTGGCTTTTCCGTGTTTGAGCTGCTCACGCTTCTGCTCCAGCCAGCTGGAGTAGTTTCCCTTCCAGGGGATTCCCTCGCCCCGGTGCAGCTCCAGGATCCAGCCCGCCACGTTGTCCAGGAAGAATCGATCATGGGTGACGGCGATGACCGTGCCCTCATAGCGCTGCAGGTGGTGCTCCAGCCAGGCCACGGACTCCGCGTCCAGGTGGTTGGTGGGCTCGTCCAG
>JAHJLU010000499.1 GCA_018821745.1 Myxococcota bacterium
ACCGTTACCGCTTCAAGGAGGCTCCTGGCCTCCTCATTGTCGGGATCAATCATGGCGGCTTTATCAAAGGCCTCCCGCGCACCCTCCATGTCTCCCAGATGCTGAAGCTTCAGTTTTCCTGAAAAGATCAGCAGGCTGCACATGCTGGCAGGATCATCACTCTCACCGAGAAGCTCCTCCACCTGGGCTACCATCCCCATGGCCCGAATTTCATCGGTAACAAACTCTTCCATGGCGTCAAGAACAGCCCGACTTCCATCGCTGTAGTCAAAGGCGGTGATGAGACTCTCCATGGCCATCCCCGCGTCGCCGATCTCCTTTTCGTAAAAGACTGCCAGTGATGAGAAGATGTCCGTAAGGGTCTCCAGATCGGTCATGGATACGGGTTCCCCTTCATATCCGAGTTCCCTTGCGCGCTCCATGAGCGTCTCCACATAGTTCTCATGGCTGGGCCATTTTGCTGCGTTCCATGTAAACTGAGCCCTGGCGGAGCGATCGGGCATGACCAGTTCATCGGGAGGAGGAGGAACAACCCGGGGCTCCTCGTCCGTCACCGGCGGAACCTCTTCACCAGATTGAGGCAACTCGCCTTCTATGGCGGCGATCTCGCCTTCATCCACCGGGACCTCAAGGATCTCGTTGAGCACCTCTTCCACCACCTCGTCCAGGAGGAGGCTGGTGTCGAGGTTGCCCTGTATCTGCTCTTCAAAGGCCGTACGCACTTCGTTGAAGGCAGGAAGAAGCTCGGCTTCGAGGGACTCCTTGATGGACTCTTTGATAAAGTCCCGGTTGTTATGGATGAGTTTTCTAATGAGGTTTTTAGCAGCGTCCCGTTTTTCCATTGTTTTTCAACTCCTTTGGTGTCTCATTTCCCGGTGATTGTCTGGCAGGTAAAGAAAAAGATCAAGCTGACAATGCTCCCCCACCAAAAAAGTTATGTTCAAAGGGCCCATACATCTGAAAAGTCAGGCGGGATCTTCCGCCCGGGGCGAGAGCGTCTGGAATGCATACACTTCCCCACTGGTCTCATCACCATGGAGGGCAATACCCAGGCCCGCGCTCCCCATGATGGAGACCACATCACCCTCCCCGAGACGGTCGGTCCACTCCTCTTCGGGCATGGGGAAATCATTCATGTAATGGGGCGCCATGGCCCCTTCGTGACAGATAAACCCTCCGGTTTTGGCTGCCAGCACCCTCGAGAGAGAGAGGGAGGTAATGGTCGCGCCCACTTCACTGCCCAGCGATGCGTGCCAGGATGACCGGATGATCTCCTCATACAGCTCCAGCGCTTTAAAGAATCCGCCGTTTTTCATCAACTTGACGTTCACAATAGCCGGAGGAGCGTTGGCTGCGAACCATTCAAAATCATTCAGACACTCCACCGACTGGTCCAGAATGAAGAGCGCACGGCCCTCATAGCGGACCATCAGATCGATCATCTCGTTCCGCGCACTGACGGGCAGAGGCTGTTCCACAAGAGTAATCCCCATTTGAACAAGGGCATCAACAATCTCGTCCGCCTCGGAGACTGACCACCCGGCGTTCCCGTCCACGGCGATGTGAATGGAGTCCCCATAGGTCGCCATTATATTCTCAAGGATATGCAAAGACTTCTCCCGATGCTCACTGAGGCGGGTCTTGAACTGGGAAAACCCTCGCTGTGTCAGAGTGGACAGGGCGGTCAAGGCCATGGCCCGTCCGTTGAGCGGGATGGAGGCACAGTATTTGATCTTCTGGGTCTCCAGGGGAGAGAAGAGCGCTGCCACGCTCTGACTTTTTTCATGGGCGAGACAGGTGATAAGTGCAGTGGAGAGCGCGGCCAGAGCCGGCTCGGGGCGCGGCGTAATTTTCAGCAGCTCCTGCTCAAGTACGTGGAGCATGGTACGCAGATTCGAAACACTTGGCATGGCGCAATGGGTCAGAACACCCAGCACCGACGAGAGATACCCTGCCACATCCAATGCGCGCTCCCCCGCCCACCACCTGGGTAGTGCCTCCCCGTAGAAAGTGTTTCCTTTTATATCAGTGAGTTCAAGTACAACGCGCGCTCTGCCCATATCATCTAAAACCAGCGGTCGAAACTCTTTGCGTATGTCGACCGGGGCAATAATGACCCGCGCGGATAAAAACATCACAAACCACCCGCATTGATACACCGGCACAGGAGAAACAGTGACCTGATCACATACGAGGACCCGCGGCCCGTGGGGCTTATTTGCATGGACCGAGCTCCTTGCCTCCTGATTTTTTATATTCTTTCGCCAGTTTCTTCGCCTCGGCGTGGCGCTTTTGCTTGCAATAATAAGAATAAAGACGAGAGATGGCCTCCATCTTGACCGAATCGGAGGCGGGCGCCTTGAGGACAACGGATTTCCACCGCAGCTCAGCTTGTTCATAGGCGAGCGCATCCTCATGTTTGACAGCAAATGCATAGTAGTCTGCCGCTTCTGTCATGAGGATATCCCGGCCGTCCTTGCGGTGGGCCTTGGAGAGAATGGACCGATAATCCCGGTAGTAGGGGAGTTTTGTGTTCCAGTGAACCAGCTCAGCCCCCTTTATTCGCGCGAAGACCGCAGCGGGGATCCGGAGACCCTCATCATCCCCCGATTTTTTACGCGATTTCACCACCACCAGAATCCCCAGCGCCGCGACCACGAAGAAGAGCAGCGCAAAGACTGCAATCAGCATGTAATTGGGCTGATGGGGCCTGACACTCTTTCGGATATCATAAGGCGCGGTCTGTTGCCGCCTGGGTTTTTCCCCATCACGGGTCTGGGTGCTCTCCATGCCCGGATTGGTGATCTCCAGGGAGGCGAAGGCCCCCGTGGTCGACACGCCCCTGGCGACGGCCATCTCGATCTCGCTGTTTTGCTTGCTGATCAACTGCATGAGCGCCTTGTCGGATCCGATTACCTCGACGAACCGCCGGTTCACCCGCTTCAGGGGATAGGCCTTGTTGCGCTGCATGCGCTCCAGGGAGTGGAAGGCCTGCTTGAGGGTCATTCGCTCATTACGGTTGTAGCTGGTGTTGATATGGATCCAGTGACCGATCATGGTCCCTTCGAAGTCACCCAGATCGATCTTGTGCTCCTGGATCCTTCGGAAACTGGCGAAGAAATCCCCGCGCACCTCGAAGGGGTTGTGGCCGAGCAAACAATACATAATGGTGCAGGCGATGGAGAAGACATCATCCTGCTCCGTGTAGTTGTCCATGCTCACCTCCGGGGCGATATACCCCGGAGTCCCGGACATCTGCCCCGAGATCATGGTGAGAGACTTCTGGGACTCATTCTTCTTCATGATCTTGGCGTTCCCGAAGTCAATGAGCATGGCCTTCTTCGGAGCCTCGTTGGTGATCTGAATATTGTTGGGTTTGATATCCCTGTGGTGCATCCCGTGCTCTTTGTACATGTATAACAGAGACTCCAGGATGGGGTTGATGAGTCCTATTATTTCCGCCGGCTCAAAGGCGCCCTTCTGCTGGACCAGGCTCTCAAGATCCGTCCCATCGACAAATTCCATGATGAGATAGGCGTTCATCGCGTTCTCCCAATAGTCGATGAACTTAACGATGTTGTTATGCTTTGCCTTCATGAGAAGCTGGGTCTCACGCTGGAATCGCTGCAGGCTGTCCTCAGAGGGCATGTCTCTCTTATTGAGCATCTTGACGGCCACAAGTTGCTCATCACCAAGGAAATAGGTTTTGGCCAGATGCACCTCACCCATCCCCCCCTCTCCAATTTTCCTCACAAGAAAATATTCTCGCGAGAGTTTCAGTTTCTGCTGGTTCTCCGTGAATTGGAGTATACCGGTGAGTTGAGGCACATCGACTTCATCGATGTCTGCATCGAAGTCAAAAAAGTCTGGCATTATTGTCTCCAGATCCTCAGCGACTGTGACGGAGCCGCTGTGGGCTAGAATCTGAGTAAAGATCAGAAAACGGGCAGGGATGTTATAGGATTCTCGTTTCCATTTTACAAGGGAAAGCGTTAAAAAAAATAAACTTGTGTAATATAAGTGACATTATCGGGGCGGACGCTGCGAATACAGTGGCGATTTATTTTTCTGCCCCATAAAGAATGGCATCGAGCCCTGCCCCGGGCGGAGAAGAGTCTGGCGGGTCCGGTGGAAAAAGCGTTTGCCTGCAGGCCCGGTTTCGTGCAAATATGGCCGCACTTTCTCGAAGAAAAGGACCACCATGACCAAATCCCAGACCTTGAATATCGTTGATGGCCCAAACAAAAAGCAGTTGTGGCATCAATCACCCATTATCGATGACTGGGTCTCCACCAAGAGCCACACCCAGGTCGCCGTGCAGTTCTCCATCGGGACGAAATTCGAGAACGAACCCTTCCATATCTACCTCAAACTGGTCAAGACCATCGAAAATGACGAGGACAGTGTCATGTTTTTCGGTCAGACCATCGATCAGGAGACGGGAGCCACACGCTACGTGGAGGGCCAGTACAATTTTATCGAGAAGACCGGGATCGCCCAGGTCTACGAAGAGCAGCGCATCGACGACGACCAGACCCCCTGACATTCAGCCCTGTCAGCAATTATTGATCAGAGGGTGCCAACGCGGCTGAGGATTTTAAGCTGGGCAATGTTCACGTAGTGGCTGGCTCCGCTCGCCCCGCCGGTCCCGCTGTAGAGTGCGTTGTGGGAGAAGTCGGACATGTTGATGGAGTATGGGTCGTGAAAAATGACAATCCGGTATGAGACACCTGCCTCAAGCTCCACGGAGACGAAATTTGAATCACGCCAGTCATCCCACACACCCAGATGGGGCATCACCAGATACCCGCCGCCGACGAAGGTCGCCCCGGCAAACACATCTACCCGCTTCTGGACGCAGGTGATCCCTGTACTGAAGGGACCGGCGCCGTTCCCATAGAGCACCTGAAGCAGGTGCGGGCCCGTATAGGCTGCGGTGTAGTTGAGCACCTCCAGTTGGTCCCCCGGGGCCCCCCAGCTCTCGTAATGAAAATATCCGTAGTTGTTCACAAGATTGCCACCGCTGGCGCTGAAGGCCGTTGCGTTGATGGTGGCAATTCGCTCGTAGGAGTCCCCCCAGTAGCAGACAGGGCGGGCGTGCTGAGAGACATTGAGGTGACCGCTGACCCCTGTTACGACAAAGCTGCTCTCCACTGTGTAGCAGGGGCCTTCCGTGAGGGGATCCGCCGTCACGTCCACCCAGGAGGTGGTGGACCCCGGGAGACCTGACTCCACAAGAACTCCGTCACGATAGACAGAGTAGGTGATGTCGGTGGTGGCTTCTCCCCCGCTGTCCAGGGTGAGGGTGAGTTGACCACTGGCATCGGAGATCCCCGAGATGACCGGTGGCAGGGGGGCAAACAGCTTGCGGTACTCTGTCGTATCGGTCTCGAGCGTGATTGTCCCCGATGCCTCGGGAGTATCGAGGAGGGTAATCTCCAGCAGATTTCTGTCGGAGAGCATGGTCCCCGTGAGGAAATCATCGGTGACCGGCTCCCCGTTGAGCCGGATCTCGCCCACGGCGTATGCCCCCTCAAGGGAGGCTGTAACAGGGGGAAGGCTCACGACCACCGTAATATCACGGTTCCGGTAGGGGAAGTTGTTGAGCACCAGGGTCTGGGCATCAGCCAGAAGCTTACTGCGCAGCTCTCTGGTGATATAGGGCAGAAAACGGATACCATTGGCCGACGTATCAAGACCGAAAAAGATATCATGGACCATGCTCACATAGGCGGCAACAGACCACAGTTGACGCTGGGAGTTCACCACGGGCCCCGAGAAGCTGCCATCATCCAGCCAGGGGAGCCCCGTGACCGCTTCAAAGTTCTCCATATTGGAGAGGTTCATGGCCGCCCCCCTGATGAGCGAGTGCACGTTGTGATTCACCACAGCGTCGTTGCGGACCTTCCTGGCCGCCCGCAGCCAGTAGGCTGTGACAAAGGGCCAGATACCGCGGTTGTGATAGATGGGGACATCCTTCTGCTGGGGCCAGATAACCGGTGGCCCCTTGGGGAGATGGGGATAGGCCGCGACAACTCCTGCCTGACGCTGGGCGTCGCCCACGTCGTGGAGTACGGTAAAAGCTGAACCCAGGAGATCAAAGTGTTTCACCGCCGCGCGGTCGAGGAAACCCGGTGTGAAGGTGCCGTAGAGTCCGTATTCGCTGTGGAAGAAAACGCTGCCGATAGCGGTGCGCAGGTCACTGGCCCAACCCTGATACTGGGCAGCCAGGACCGTGTCGTTCTTCTCCTGGGCAAGCTCCACGCCCAGCTCAAGGAGCGCCAGGTGTCCCACGTTTGTGGAGAGTGCCTGGGACATGGCGATCTGCACGGTGTCGGTGGCAGTCCAGGGGGCATAGGTCTGCTCCCGCCAGTCCAAAAATGACTGCTCACCCAGATAGAGCCCCTCGGAGGAAGAGAAGACTGCTGCCCGATCCTGGGCGATGGTGTTTTTCACCGCCTCCCAGGTCTTGTCCAAAAAGGCATTCCGCTCGCTTCCCTGGAGAAAGTGGAGCAGCCTGCCGGCGCCGATGGCCCACACCACGCGGTCCGTGCTCACAGGGTAGCTGCCACCGGAGCCTGTGTCCTGGATAATTTCGTCTCCACCGCCCGAGCGCAACGCCGATAGTTTGAACTCCAGAGAGTTGCGCGAGCGAGTGGGATCCAGGGCTGCCAGCGCCAGATCCACAGCATAGGATGTGTCGCGGGTCCAGACAAATTTCCAC
>JAHJLU010000500.1 GCA_018821745.1 Myxococcota bacterium
GTCACAGGCCTCAGTCTCGGGGCACACCTCGCCGTCGCCGCAGATAGATCCGGACCCGGACCCGGAGCAATCCCCATTGCAGGTTCCGCATGCATCGGTGAAGCCGTCGTCACACGCTTCAGTCTCGGGACATACTTCGCTGTCGCCACAGACCGAGCCCGCGCCGGGGCCTGAACAGTCCTCGTTGCAGGATCCGCATGCATCGGTGAAGCCGTCGTCACAGGCCTCAGTCTCGGGGCACACCTCGCCGTCGCCGCAGATAGATCCGGACCCGGGCCCGGAGCAGTCCTCATTGCAGGTGCCACATGCATCGGCGAAGCCATCGTCACAGGTTTCGCCCTCATCGAGGACGCCGTTTCCACAGGATGAATGGGAGCACCCATCTGTTATCAATGCATCACAGGTGCTGGCGCAGATCAGTTGTCCACTGGAAAAACCCTGTGTGAGGCAGGTCTCCCCCCGAAAGTCACTTCCGTCGCAGGTTTCAGCACCGCTGGCGTTGTCATCTCCACAGATCCCGGGGGTAGGGGTGTTGTCGTCTATTGAGACCAGCAGATGACAGGACGCCAGAAGCGTCGAAAGTGCGAAAAGACTTGTGATGATAGTGGTTTTCATGGCTTCGTCCGTCCGGGGGCTGCTGTACAGTAGCAGTGTACCGAGCATAACACGTTAACACACATTGCGAAATTACATCATACCTCCACACTTGCCTTTGTGCAACGATCCCCCTTATCTGTCAGCTTGAGACAGCTGTTGGATTACGGTAATTCTGAGACGATTCGGGGGGAGAGTTACCGAGCCCCACCAGCTTTTTTGTTGGTGCAGAGGGTCTGGAGGAGGCCTCTTTCCTGTGGACGATGTGGTCCCCCCGGGTTTTTCGATGCGGTGTAAAATATTGGAATTATGGAATTAAAAATCCTGATGAGCAGCCATGTACCTTTGTTGTAGACAGGGCGTCAGTGTGAGTGCTACCGTATGAAGCCCTGAGCAGTCCGGACTGTTTCCCTGTGTTTACCGGAGCACCGGGTCTGGAGAATACTCTCCGAACTGGTTAATTTTTCCCCAAGGAGGATACTGATGAGTAAAGTGTTAGATACGGTTCTTTTGCTGGCCCTTCCCGCCTCGGGAAAGTCTGAGGTGCGTCACTATCTCGACGGGCTTACCCATGAGCAGTGTGTGAAAGAGTTTGGCATGGGTGAAACCCTCCAGCTCGACGATTATCCCTATGTGCATTTCATGCACCGCATTGATGATGAACTCTATGCCCGCGGCTGGGATTACGTCTTTTATCAGGGTCCAAATCGCCCCTTCATCAACGAATTCGAGTGGGGAACCCTTATTGAGCTTCTCAATGAAGATTATAGGGATCTCATGGAGAACAATATCACTGAAGTTCACTCAGCGGCCAATCATCTCTTTGATCGTATCGACGCGGCCCGCGAAGTTGTGGGGATCTCCCCCGAGCTTGGGGAAGTCCCCTATCGTATCCGCATGGATGTTGCCGCAGCTCTTGAAGAGGAGATCCGGGAGGAGCTTGACCGCAAGAACGCAGTCTGTGCCCAGGATCGCAAAGGCAAGACCGTGGTCATCGAGGCAGCCCGTGGAGGGCCCAATGGTGCCGCCTATCCCCTGACCCCTCCCCACGGCTATGAATACTCTCTGGGCCGCTTCTCCAACGAAATACTGGACTCGGCCTCCATCCTCTATGTCTGGGTAACCCCCGAGGATTCCCGCCGCAAAAACATCGAGCGCGGGAGACCCGACGAGCAGGGTTCCATTTTGCACCACAGTGTTCCCATGGAGGTCATGCTGGCCCAGTACGGATGTGATGATATGGAATACCTTATTGGTAAATCCGAAAAGAATCAGACCGTCACCCTCAACCGCCTTGAAGTGGTGGAAGAGGCCGGTGAGAAGCATTATCGCATGAAAACATGGCATCTCCCCGTGGGCCGCTTCGATAACCGCAAAGACCTCACCTCCTTTTTGCGCAAAGACAAAAAAGATTGGGAGAAGGCAGAAGTTGACGCCATTCATAACGGCCTGAAGGCAGCCTTCACCAGTCTCACCAGCAAGCTCTAGTCCGCTTCTTCCCCTCCTCCCAGCTCCAATAAATTATCAGGGTTTGCTCTTTGTGAGCATAGTGTCAACTTTGGAGAGGGCAGTGAGATAGTTGGAGGTCCTCACGCCGTTCACAAACACCGTCGGTGTGCCGCGAACTCCCTGGGCCTTGGCATCCTGGATCTGCGTGTTCACAATATTCTTGGTGTTGCCCGTGTCCATGCACCCCTTGAGGCGTTGTTCGTCCATGGAGAGTGCCAGGGCCAGTGAATGAACAGTAACGGTCGCAGTCCGGGGCTGTCCTACGATGTGGGATACGGCTTCCCAGAACATGTTCTGCTCCTGGGCGCACTCCACCAGCGTGGCGTATTTGTGTGCATTTTTATGAAAGGGGAGGGGGAGGTGCTTGTATACCAGACGGATTCTGTTGGGGTGTTTCTTCGCGAGGGTAAAGGCTTTGGTGATTAATCGTCGAGAGTAGGGACACTCCAGATCGGAGTAGAAGAGGACGGTGGCCACGGGGGACTGGCCGCCGAGGGCGGGGAGTCCGGTGGCGTCTTTCCCCTTGAAAAGTCCCTGGAAATGGGTTGATGCACTGGGACTGACTTTCTCCGGTTCAACCGTCGGAGGTTTTGTCGAGTTGTCCTTGTGCCCCATTTGCGCAGCGAGGGTGTCCCTGGAAGGCGGGGGAATCCTGGGGGTGCTCTCTTCCTTGGATGCTTTCTGCCCGGGACTGCATTGTAACAGCCCCAGGGACAGGAACACTGCGAGGAGCAAGACTTGGCGCAGCGAGTGGCGGGGAATGGGACTTTTTTCTGTGGGCGGTTTCATGTTCTCTCCTTAAGGGCTGGGGACCCCCTCAGCATAATCCCCAACCTGCGTAAGTTCCATCTAATTCCCACCAGTGGGAAGGGTAATCCATGGCGAGACCCCTTCGGGTTACTTTCGTTCCATGGCTTCTCTAAGGGTCGGGAGGAGTGTTTCCTCAAGTACAGCCATGTTGGAGGGCCGCTTTTCCGGCTGCTTTTCGAGGCACCACAGGATAATTTTTTCCAACTGATCCGGAATCGCCGCCAGTTGAGAGGGCGGATACGGGGCCTGGGCGAGGTGCATGGTGAGTACGGCGAGGATTGATTCCGAATCGAAGGGGACAACCCCGGTGAGTACTTCGTAGAGAATGATTCCCAAGGAGTAAATATCACTCTGGAGGGCGACTTCCTTGCCTGCGCATTGCTCAGGACTCATGTAAAGCGGAGTTCCCATGGGAATGCCGGTCTTTGTGTGGCGTACACCAGCGTCACCATGGGTGAACTTGGCAATGCCGAAGTCCAGGATTTTTACATAGAAACGACCATCGGGGTGCCGGGCCAGGTAGATGTTGTCGGGCTTCA
>JAHJLU010000501.1 GCA_018821745.1 Myxococcota bacterium
GCGAGCCCTACTGGCGGCGGTTGCCACCAACAGAAGAAGTTGCCAGGGGGTGTCTTGCGGGCTCCATCTCCGACTTTCTCACGCTCCCGGAGCTGCTGGCGTCCTTTGGCCACCTTGACTACGACGTTGTTGAAATGGTTTTGGCAGACCAGGAGGGCTGGGACAGATACGAGACGGCCAAGTGGCTCACCATGCGCCGGTGGCTTGAAGCCAATCCCGACGACGAGCTGGCGAAGGAAGTCCGAGCCAAGTTGACCTCGGAACCAGAGCGTTACGCTGCCTACACGCGTGAATACCTGGGCTGGGGTGTGTTCGCGCTGATGAAGCGGTGATGAGGGGCTTACCGGGCAGCGCAGAAAGTGGGGGAAAGCCCATCATGCATGACAACTCATTCACGTTGACGCCGCTTCGCGGTGGGGCTAAATTGAGTTGTTTGAAGGTTAGAAGATGCCATCAATAGAAATTGTATCCATTGGCGCTCTCAATGTTCCGGAATTACCAAAATTTGATGGATTTGCTTACATTGCTGAACCAGGTGTCATCTCTCATCGAGGACTTTTCCAAGATGTGCTGGATAAGGAAAATGGAATAATTGTACATCTTGCAAACAAGGAATATGAAGGTGATGAAGAAGGTGGATGGTTTGCTGGAGCCTTGATGGAATGGGGTGAAAATCTATCAGAAAATGACCCTGTGGTTTTTGAACAGCATAGATTCCAAGATGTGATAGTTCTGTTGAGAAGAATGATCGAATCTTCATCAAGAAATGAGGTTATCTTTCTTACTGATTACCAATTTGGTCCTAAAAAAAGGGTTATAAATAACAAGGAAATATCGATCTCTGAATTCATTGATTTTCACCAACAAAGAAGATTGATATACAATTCCCTTTACAGGATTAAGGAAACACCTTCGAACAAATCAAAACCACCTGGCGCTTACGACGCCTGTGATTTGCGGCGTTATGTGTGAGGCGAGATGTCGAAGCGAACATACGTATGTCTTGACTGTCGCACTGCAAAGCGAGCTGAGGCAGCCTATGGACTCAACACCAACTTCCGGTGTTCCCTGTGCCAAGGGCCGGTGATTGAGCTCCCGTGGCGGTGGCGCATCCCGAAGAAGGCCGACGAGGCCGGATGGAAAGAACTCCGCAAATTGGTCGCGGAACTCGAACATGACTGGTTGCCTCGTCGCAACGCTGCAGGCCAGTCCCTCTTGACGAAGCTAGATGAACAGATTGACGCGACCTCTCAACAGACGCAGTCAGACGAGAGAGACAAGAAGTTGAAGTATCTACGTTGGAAGCGCAGGCAGATCGAGAGGGGATATACAGAACAGGGTAGTTGACACGTGGGCAATTAAGCCGCGCTGCTTCGCAAGCTGGGGAGGCAGTGGAGGTTCAGGTAACCCGGGCATGTTGGATGCTAAGGGCAGTAAAGAGGGTAGGGCCGTTTTCGTCAGACCCTTACTTCTCCAGCATTCCAGGGTCGCGCCGCTACTACCCACTCAGATGTGGTGTCATCCGTGATAATCATCTTGACAAAACCCCCTTCTGAAGCTCTACTTTTCCCAAGGAATTTTCATGATCACATTGTCACTCTCCAGCGCCCACGCCTCCAACAAAGGTCCTGAGACCAGGGAGACCAGTTCTGGTCTTAGACGAACCGAGGTGCGCGAATGAGTTGGGAACCAATCACACAAGCAGAGATCAAGAAAGAAATCAAACGCGGTATAACGCAGATGACTTCGGCACAGCGCTACTTGTGGAATACGATCAGAGTTCCAGTGCAGAAGTGGCAACTCTCGCCATGGGGAGATTTGGGCGGGGGTTTCTGGGTTGTCGCGATACTGGGTCAGACGGTGGTCTGGTACAATGACATCGAGGAGGGTTTTAATCGCTCCTTGTATTCAAATACTGGAGTGATCGACGAATACTGGTGCAACCAAGACGAGCTACAAAGGACCGTGGGCCACTTGCTTACCAAAATCAAGACAGGTGAAGAATCTGGCGACTTGCTCGGGCCACCCGAGCCGGTTGTCACACAAAACGCTCCAGCGGATGCACCTAATTGAAACAGCCTTTGCAGGTATAGGCCTGCACCATCAGATTAGGCCCGCACCTGGGCTTGGACGTTCAATCGAGTTGGAAGAATTGACTGTGAAAAAAGAGATGCAAGAAAATCATGAACATTGATACTAAAGATGGCACTACTATTATTCCAAACGGATTGAAATTGTCTACCGACTTGAAATTGGAAACTTTCCGTGCATGGGATATAGAAATCGAAAAAATCGAAAATCCAGGTACTCCTTGGTATTCGCACCACTTCAGAGATGGCTGTTTTGAAAATTACCCGCTTGAATTTGTAGTGTGTTTTTATGAAAACCCAACGACACATAATAACATGCTAACAGATTTTTCAATTAGTACTTCTTCACGAATAGATAAAAAATCTGACAGTGATGAGACCTGGTCACTCGAAAATTACATTGAGAATCTGAAATTGAATAAACAATTGGTGAGAAATTTACTTGGTGACCCGCACAAAATTATAAAAAATTATGATGATTGCGGAATACCAAATTTCCGGAGCTATTTGTTCTACCAATTCAAGTGGGGACAAGTTTGGTGCGGCATGCAGGATCCTAAACACAGTTGGGTTTACGCTGATATTTCCATTCGCTATAATGTAAACTATCAATTAGCCGTTAAAGATTATGATGCCTATAGAAAACGCAAGAATCCAAAGAAGAAAAAAAGTTGGTTTTGGTAAAAGCAGAATCGATAGTAAACTGGATCAAAGCAATGACGATTACCAAATTTCAAGAGGATTGGAACGAGAAAGCCGCAAGATGGTGCCTCCGTGTAGAAACACCGTTCGTTGTGAAACTCCATTGCGGGGAGGTCACCGTGCCTGTGCTTCTCAGAGACTTCGGTGCTTCTCACGGGATGTTGCTTGTCACAGACTTCAGCCTGATCTCTTCATTCGCAGACGAGCTCACGAACCTCGGCTATGGCTACTCATGCCTCAGCGAACCTACTGGAGTGGCCCATCCTGACGATGATGAAGCTCTTATGGAGATGCTCTCAGACTGGGGATGGGCGGGAAGAGACAATCCTCCCGCGTGGTATCGTGAACCCACCAACTAACAGGGCGATGGATTCGGATGCTGATTTGTGGCACCACTGATTGCTACCGGGTAAATGCTTAGCATGATAATAGAAAAATACAAAATGCAGATTGCACCGACCTACACCCGTGAATACCTCGGCTGGGGTGTGTTCGCGCTGATGAAGCGGTGATGAGGGGCGTACGGGGCAGCGCTGAAAGTGGGGGAAAGCCCATCATGGCCCACAACTCATTCACGTTGACGCCGGTTTACGGTGGGGCTAAATTGAGATGTTATCCAAAAAGGAGGATATGAAACAATGAAAGATGAATGCTGTCCACAGTTTGATCCCACCCCCTGGCAGGAAGCGACAATCACATGGGAAGGCAAGCGGTTTGTGAAGGACCGCGTGAGGAGTTTCCTCCACATCCCTCTGAACTTCGGGGGTGTGATGACACGCAACATGAAGGCGATCGAGGCCCATGGGGCCGGACCTGCGACTCCCGTGGTTCTTTCGGATGAGAACTCCCTGTGGGGGGCAGACGTGTACATCGAGGTAACAAAAGACATTCCAAAGGCAACCATGGTTACGATCTCCGGCACTTTTCTCACCAAGGTCTATGAGGGGCCGTTTCAGAATATGCGGAAATGGATCGAAGACATGAAGACCTTCGTGGGTGCCAGGGGCAAGAGCATGGAGAAGATGTACTTCTTCTACACGACCTGCCCCAAGTGTGCCAAGAAGCACGGCAAGAACTACGTAGTGATCCTGGCACAGATATAGGGCTGACCCAAAAGAGATGACCAGAATCGCAGATGTGGCCACAACGTTCGAGCATTTCGCTGAGAGCATGAGGAAGAGAGCTGATAATGGAATCCTGGACTATAGTGCAAGCGTTGGAGGCAGTAGAGGCTCTGGCCCTGAGCATGTTGGATGGTAAGGGCAATAACACGGGATTTTACACGGACCCGCATAAACATTGTTGTGGCACAAAATGAGACAGTTTTATCAGGTTCTTCCTTCAGAAAATGACCCAGAGCGCGAAGGTGTCGCGTGGGCTCTGGATATCGATGATCCGCTGTATCATCCTCGGGAAGCAGTTGCGGCAAGTGTGGTGCATGTGTTTGAGCTACGTGATATCCTTTATTCAGACTTTCTTATGACTGACGCTGGATGGAACCTATTCTCTCCGGCCTTTAGAGAAGTGTTGGATGCCCATGCGGTTGAAGAGGACGGTTTACGATGGTGCCAGGTAACAGTAAAACGTGAAGAAGAACATCGCGAATACCATACATACTACTTTGATGCTGTACCCGATGTGCTCAATCAAGACGATACGATCTTTGCTGGCGACTTTGTAGTTCGGCCATCATTCCGAGCAGCCGAAGCAGAGTCTGCTCGTGTAATAACTGTTGATGAGGCTGGAGGAATAGGCAGAATGTACGTTACTCAGCATGTGGTGTCCACCGCGATGAATGCCAAGATAACTGGGGTCATGTTTGGTAAGGTCAGGACGAAGTGAATGCCCCCATAAATGGCTTTACTTGACCAAAATATGAACTACATTTAGGTCAGGAGGTGAGTGATGAAACTGAGTGAATCCATAAAACCAATAAGTTACCTGAAAGCACATGCTTCAGAACTGGTGCGAGATATTGTAAGCACACATAATCCATTGATAATCACACAGAATGGCGAAGCGAAGGTGATAATCCAGGATCTTGAGAGTTATGAACAGATGAAAGAGAGTATCGCCTTGCTCAAAATCTTGTCACAAAGTTCCCAAAGCAAGCTCGATGGAAAATATAAAGAAGCTGGACAATCATTCGAGGACATAAAGTCAAGAATTGAGGGAGCTCAGTGAAATTCAAGGTTCTGATCCTTCAGGAGGCTGAGGACGATATCTTTGAATTGTATATGTATATTCAGAATCATGACTCCCAAGAGCGGGCAGAATACGTTTTCGAGAAGCTACGAGAAACTATTATAAGCCTGGACTCGCTGCCAGGGCGTGGACATTGTCCGCCTGAACTCCTTCGAGTTGGGGCACCAGGATACCTTGAGATTCATTTCAAACCCTACCGAATCATCTATGAAGTAAGTGACAGCAAGGTCTTTGTGCATGCCGTGATAGATGGAAGAAGAGATATTCAGGATTTGCTCGAAAGAAGATTGTTCCGGTAACAATGCGCTGCAGTCGACTGCCTTTTGTGCCGGGTCGCTGAGCCTGGGTCATTACACGCCATCACAGAAAACGGTCTGTCAACTGGAGGGGAGTGAATACATGAATATTGTGCGGGGATGATTCCAGGGAGATTTACCGAGTGGATGGGCAGGGGGAGGATTCGTAACATTCGAAACATACAGCCCAGCCGTCAGGGACGCAGAGATCTCCGAGTCTATAACAGGTGATGGGGTCGGCATTTGGATCCCACCCCCATGCCCCCAAGTTATCGCATGCCCCGTACGTCCCACAGCCAATGTAAATGCTGTTAGGTGATTGAGCGTACCAGTCCTCTTCTGTTTGTGCGTATACGGGCCAGCAGTGTTCCGCCGCATCACAATCAGCGGCAGACATTCCTTTACAGGGAAGCTTGAATCGTTCGACCGAGATGAAGCCCGGGGAGATGGGCTCAATGGTGAAGGTGTTATTTTCTTCTTCAGGCGAACAGGCCATGAATAAAACAGCCATGAGGAAAATTGTTTTCATGATTCACCTCTACCCCTAATCTTTTGTCGGTGCAACCCCCCCCCCGAAGGATTTTTCGGGCGCTGGGTGTGGCCCCAGAGGGGAAGGGGTGGGAATAGGGGTGCAGTGCCCTGTGGCCATAGCGGGAGGAGGGACTGGAAGCTCTTGGTTGCCTCGTCAGTTATTTGGTGAATACAACCAGGTGCTGGTAGGGGAGGAGCCTGTGGTCCTCGGTGGAGAGGGTGAGGCCGGCGGCTTTGGCGAAGGCCTTCAGGCGTTCGGGAGAGACCTTGTGGGAGTCGGGGGGTCCCAGGGGGAGCTTGCCCATCTTGAAGTCGATGATCACCAGCCGCCCCCCCTTGGGGAGCTGGGAGGCGATGTGGGCAATCCAGCTCCCGGGCCTGCGTACAAAGTGCAGCACGTTGTTCACGAAGGCGAGGGTAGTGCCGGGTCCGAGGGTGGGCTTGTCCGGGTGGGTGAGGCTGATGGTGATGTTGGTGAGATGCTGTTCTTTCGCCTTCGTCTTCATGTAGGAGATCATCCCCGGGAGGATGTCGAGGGCGTGGACGTGCCCCTTTGGCAGCACCCTGGCGAAGCGGAGCGCAAAGGAGCCTGCCCCGGCGCCCAGATCGGTGATCACCTCGTCTCCTTTGAGGTGCAGCGCCGAGATCACGACATGGTGCTTTTTCCACTTCAGTCGTTTGGGTTGATTGAGGTGCTTGATGTACTCGGCCGTGTCCTTGAAGGGAGTGAATCGATCAACCCCCCCTCCCACGGCATAGGGACAGTCGATGGTGGGGTACCCCTTGCGGGTTTTGGCATTCATTTTTCCGGGTGGTGTTCCCGAAGGGCCACTCTCTTTCTTCACACAACCGGAAAGGACCACGGCGAACAGGGACGCAACTATGAGAATCTTCATCATTCACTCATTCACTCCTTCACTCCTTTGAACCATACCCTTCCCTGTTACACAATGAATATTGTTCTATGCGGAGTTTTGAAGGTCAGGTGAGGGGATCGATTATTTGGTTTCGTCCCAGACTTTGATATCTTTGGCGTTATTGCCACCCATGTTTCCTCGCAGCGTATCTGTCAGGCAGGGGCAAAATTGCTTGCAATCGCGGGCCAGGCAGCGTTTTTGCACCAGTAACCAGCTGTTGACCTTCTGGTCGGGATCCTGGCTGCCGGGGCACCGGCTCTTGAGCCATTTATCCTTTTTGGTGCTCAGGCCAAGACCGCACGGTCCGGACTTTCCGCACTCCTTCATTTTATCAAAAAGCTCCGAGCATTTGGGTTTTTCAGCCTTTCCCCCTTTTTTGCCGCATCCGGCGAGGAGAATGAAGGCTGAGGAAAGAACCAGCACGAGGATCCAGGTAGACTTCCAGGTTTGACGACGTTTCATCATAGGACTCCTTTGCGCGCTATGGCGCGGGTTATACTCAATTTTTCTGCTGTTGCCAGGACTCTATTCCTGTCCCCTCAACAAGTCAAGCGGCTTCGTCTTTGGTTGGCTTTTGAGCGTTTACTGCCGGCCCCTTCTTTGGTTGTGCTCTGTCCGGGGTCAGGAGGTGAAGAGGTCGAACACTGCCAGGATGCTGAGTGTATCGAGGAAGACATCGGCCACCGTGCTCCCCTTGTCCAGATCGGCATCCAGTGTCTCTCGCTGTTTTGGAGGCAGGAGCCGGACCTTCTCGACCAATTCCCGGTGCAGCACCGCGATGCGGTCCAGCAGGGCGTTCACTGCGGGCAGCTCCAGTTGACCCCGGAACACCTCCTGGTCCTTGAGCCAGCGGCAGCGCAGCTCCAGGTACAAAAGTACCCGGTCGGGCAGCTTGGCGCTTCTTGGGGCCAGGAGCACGAGGAGCGCCACCCGGACCTCATCGGAGGGCATCACAGGGTGGGTGGTCTCCGATCCCAGGAGCGCGCGCCATGGCTCGATGGAGACGGCAAGCCCCGTGTCAATGATGTGGAGAGCCTCGACGTAGACGGTACTTGCAGTGAGCATGGGAAGCTCCTTCTCGTTGGGTCGGTTTTTATAATCTGCAACATAAATACCCTGCCACGAACGGGTGACGGAGTAAAGGAAAAGTTGGGTCGTGAGATCAGGGGATGAACCACGGAAAGAGGGGTAGGAGTCACTTTGCTGGAGTGTAAAGACGTGCTAGAGTGAGGGCGATCACTTTCACCGGTCAAGGAGTGAGCGCCATGAAAAAATCCGATGCCGAGGCAAGAATCGCCGCCATGCTGGAGAAGAACCACGAGAACCCGGTTACCCGTCGGGCTCCCACCCGCGTCCCCCGGTGGATGGCCACGGCGCTCCTGGGAGCGGGGCTCTCCCTCTCGGTACAGTCGTGCTTTTTAGACTTCAACGACGCCCAGCCCGCCTACGGGATGCCCATGTGCGAGTATCTGGAGCAGAGCGTCAGCGTGCATCTGCTGGACCAGGGTGTCCCCGTGGAGGTTACCGCCTACGGGCGCTTCGCCATCACCATCGACGGGGTGTGGCAGGTGGACCACCAGGGACTTGATACCAGTGGTAATATTACGCTCTCCCTGTGCACAGAGGATTACAACCGCATGGACGGTGCGGGATTTGAGATCTGCGTCACCGACAGCGAGGAAGAGTACGCACCCACCTGTGTCCAGTACGATCCCGGCTACGAAGGGCTCGACGATTATTTTATCGACGTGGAGCTGCTCAGGCCCGACCCTCAGATCTGAAAAATTTTCTGAAATAAAGTGAAGAAAAAATTCCCCCTGGGGTATTGTAGGGGCACGGGCCATTATCAGCCAAGGAGTCCACCATGTCAGACGAGAAACGATTTCAGTGTGTAAAAGAAGCCTGCGAGGTTGAGTACGCCTGCTCTGAGGGGGAGCATATTCCCTCCTGGATGCGGCGGGCATTTGTGGGAGCGGGGCTGGTGTTGTCCATGGGTGCCGTGGGGTGCTGCATGAAGAGCGAGTCCTCCACCACCGCCGACAACCCGCCACCGCGTGAAGCCGCACCTCCTTCGGAAAAACCCCGTGAGCCCGCTGTGCCGCCTGTGACAGACCCGAAGCCCCCACCCCGTGAGGTGCGCCCCCAACCCCCGATGGATACCGTCAGGCCGCTCTACGCCGTGAGATAATCCGTGCCTGAAACAGCGACGGGAGGGTGCTTTTTGTGTGTCGGGACCGGCTCTCAGGCGTCCTCGGTGGGCGCTCCTATTCCGTAGGCCTCCATGGACTGATGAATCAGGTCCAGGACCATCTCCCGAAAGTCCTCGGGGCCCTTCACTTCACACTTTCGACCAAACCCCAGGAACCACTTGGCCAGCTCTTCATTGGCGTGGATGTGGGTCCTGAGGGTCACCCGACCCCGGTATTTCTTCAGGGTTGTCCCCTCGCTCCATTTTTTACTCCTGAGATACTCCATGAGGTCAGCCGTGAAGCTGGCCGTCACCCAGGTGAGCTCCCCTGGGAGCATTCCGCTCACGGAGTCAAACCCGCTCAGGGGCTCGTAACCTTTGGGAAGCGGGCACTCGTGCTCCTGCAGCACCGTCACCTCGGACATGCGCGACAGGGAGTAGATTCGGATGCTCGTCTGGCCCTCAACAGCGCAGGCCAGGTAAAACGAACCCTTGTAGAACACGAGTGTGTAGGGATTAACCCGTTTGCGTGACGATTTGCCCTTTGAGGAGTAAGAGAACTCCAGCATCACTTCATCCCAGAGGGCCACCACCACACTGGAGAAGACGCCGTCATCCTGTGTAACTTCGTAGGCAGGCGGCAAAAAGGAGAGCGCCAGGAATCGTTTCTTCACCCAATCGTCGCTGATCTCTCGGGCGTTGTTTTTGTCAGCTTTGTGCAGCTCCTGCTCCAGTTTCTGCCGCAGCGTATCGAGCTGGGAGAAGAGAAACTCGCCCTCGAACACGTTGAGGATCTGGAGCGCAATGTTGAGGGAGACCGCCTCGTAGTCACTGAGAGCCAGGTGAACCTGCTCGTTGTTTCCCCGCGAAAGGCGCAGCGTGGGCCCCAGGGGGCTTTCCTCCTCCACGAGGGGGATGTCCATTCTCCGTAAATTGGCCACATAGCGGTTCACGGTGCGCATTGACACCCCGAGCTGCTCCGGGAGTTCCCGCTTGTAGACCCGCTTGTTTTCAAACAGGACCTTCAGCAGCGCTCCCACCCGCATGGACTTGTTGTCGTCCCGACCAGCGGTGGCCGCGGGTTTTTTCTTCGGGGAGGCTTTGGGGCGGCTCTTTCGGGCGGCGCGGGTGGAGGAGGAGGTTTTTTTCGTTGTCATGGTTGCACCTTGGGGGTGAGTTGCCTTACTTGCGGGTCAGGCTGCTACAATTATTACCCTTCCAGGCACTAAATGCACAGGGAAAAGTACAGGAGTTCACGCTGTTCTCCCTCCTGCGCACATTGCTCCGGTGCTCACCGTGGTCCCCGCGGGTTGGGCGAAGAAGGAGGGAGTTGTTTCCGTATGAGAAAAGACGTATGATCGCTCCACGCGGCCGGGGTGACACTCCGGGCTATTGAGGTGTCTGTATGCGTCTGTCTTTACCCTTGTTCGGGCTCCTGTGGGCTGTCTCGCTTTCGGGCTGTTTTAAACAGCGCATCTGCAACGTGCACTATCTTAATTTTGGCGATATAAAAAAGGACCCCTCCATGAACTCGGGGCTGCATATGCGCACCGCCTATGAGGTCTTCCCCTACGCCTTCATGGCCCTGTATGCCTATGACAACTGGGACAAACGCCGCATGGTCAAGCACCAGCGGGAGCGCAAGTTTCTGTACCAGCTGCCGTTGAGGCTGGTGATTGTGCGGCGGATAGCGCTGCCGTCGGGCTTTCAGGCGGTGATTTTTCACCGGGTTGATGATAAGAAAAAGGTCCAGGAAGTAATCGTCGCCTTTCGCGGGACCGACGAGGCATCGGACTGGGTTTACGGAAATCTGGGGGAGAAACAATATGGACAGGCGCTCACGCTTGTGAGGCAGGTGGTGGCAAAGTGGCCTGGAATACCGGTCGCCGTGACCGGTCATTCCCTGGGAGGCGGCCTCGCGCTGTACGTCTCCTATTATTTTCACAACCTTCGAACCTTCGCCTTCATGCCTTCCTTCAAAATGCCCCGGCACTTCAGAAAGCCACCTGTCGCCAACAACTACCGGCTCATTGTCAACGAAATGGGTGATATCCTGCAGTTGCAGCGAAGTCAGGCAACGCCGCTTCTGGGGATCACCCGGACCGTAATTTATGACTTTACCAAGTGTGACACGCCCATAGCCAACCACTCCATGCTGAATCTGCTCCACGGCATATTGCTCATCGTGGAGACGAAAAACTTTGAGGTGAAAGGGATCCTCTCGGACTTTTACTCCGATCTCGAAGATCACAAAGATTGCGAGAAGGTCTATCACAAGGACTCCAAGACCTACTACTGCTGGAAAGACGACCATGTGGGTCTCCTGAAGTACAGCAAAACCTACCGGGATCACTATAAAAAGCGTGATTATTTCCAGCGCCATAAGCGGAACTTTATGCTCACGGGGTTCAAGGACAAGCTCGACGGCGTCAGCGACTACAACAACCAGTGGCTCTTTCAGGTGAGCGTGAAGATACCCGCGGTGTGGGTAGCTGACCTGTATATTCACGGGACCCTTCGATCCTGGTGGAACGCCTATTCCAAGGGAACCCCCTTCAGGGAGCACAACTACAATCCGGGAATCTTCTGGGAATACAAAAACCTGCGGCTGGGCTTCGAGCACGAATCCAACGGCCGGGCCGATGAGCTGGGCCGCAAGTGGAACCGCCTGTATGCCGAGGGGTGGCTCCAGTGGCCCACTTTCAAGGTGCTGGGAAAGGCGTGGTACGTCCTCCCCTGGCAGTTGGAAAACAATGAGGACATTGACGAATATCTGGGCAATTTTGAGCTGGCCCTCCTGTATGCTCCTTTCAACAAAAAGTGGGTCAACTTTGAGGCTCGATTTCGCAAGGGAACCAGCAAGGAGGCCCTGCGTGGTAGTCTGGAGCTGGGGCTGGTGCTGCGTCTGGGGCGTGTCACCTGGAGTCTCGCCAACCACGAGGGGCTCTATATCAACTATTTTTACGGGTACGGGGAGAGCCTGGTTGATTACAATAAAAAAATCAGCGCGCTGCGTGTGGGCTTCATGTTCAGTTTTGACTGACGGATCCACCCGCCTCAGGGAGCCCGTGTGATTGTAGCCCGGCTGTATACTTCTGCGAGGTATGGGGAAAAGAGGTCCAGCGCCCACGCCTTCTGAACCTCACCGACCTCCCACAGGAGGTTTTCCACGTAGTAAACTTCCAGGAGGTGCTTCAGTTCGCCGGTGGCACGTTCCAGCTGTTCCGAAAAGAACTCCAGGTGCGAGGTGACGGTTTTTTGGTCGGTTTTTTGAATAAAATGATTGGTCACCTGGGCCATGGCTTCAAGCCACAGGGCTGGTGACTCTGCCGCCGTTCCATACTCCGCCGCCGCAAGTTTTTCCACCGCGTGTGCAAAAGCGAGGGGCAGCGTTTTTTGAACAGCTTCAATGAAGTCAGAGAGTTCCGTTGTATCCATGGAGACTCCAGTGGTGCGTTGCGCGTCACGGCTGGTCCAAAGGGATGCACCGTGGGTGCCGCGCGTGTTTTTCCCATTCCATCCTGGAGATCAGTCTAGTCAAAATATGATATTATTTCATTAAGATTATGTCCTCCCTGCTGGGCCTTCCCGGCCCAGACCCGGCCAATGTGGAATTCCGCCACATTGGATAACGGACCCAGGAACCCGATGGTTCCCGGGACCCTCCGATCGCCGGGAAACCCGGAACCTTTTGACAACCCCATCCAACTCCACGGTTTCTCAACTAAACTAGAAATAAAAGTTGAGTTGGAGATCCGTTGAAACCACTCAAAAGAAGTCACGAGTACAGACTGATATTGAAGAGATTGGAGAAATGAGGGGATAAATCAGGTCTCTTTGCCCTCATACGAGCTGTCGCTCCGACCGGTTACTTTTTTATTTAACTGCTTGAATCTTTGAGTTTGATAAGTATATTTATCAATACACTTGAAAAGGACACAGCCACCATGAAATTTCTTCTCCCTTTGTTTGTTATGATTGCGCTTGTGGGTTCCTGCAGCTTTGACACTTCAGGAGTCGACCAGAATAACTCAAACAACACCAACAACACCAACAATGTATCGCCCTGTGAGGGAGAGGCGCCGCTGGCGGATCTTCAGGCTGGTGTGTGTCTTGGTGCGCTCAAGGTGTGTGACGCCACGGATGTGGCGTGGGTGGAGCCCGATTACACGCTCATTGCGGGCTATGAAGCGGTTGAGGTGACCTGTGACGGGACAGAC
>JAHJLU010000502.1 GCA_018821745.1 Myxococcota bacterium
GAACCCGAAATCCCTCCTCGACTGGCAATGCACTGGCACCCCTGACGTTATAACTCACACAAATCCAGCCCGAATAATTCCGGGGAATATAATATTTTCCTCCCCGCGGTGTTGAACACGCGGAAAAAATCCATAAAGCAAAAATAATTGATCCGGCAACTAATGTTTTTATGATGGAAGGTTTCAATTAATACTCCTTCAGTTCTTTTGAAGACATCAATTCAGAGGGTGCATTTTTTTTCAGAACTACCTGAAAATGAAAAAGCCTGTCATTGCTGATATTTCGTGTCCAGAAATCCAGGATGTAGTGATTCATTGTTGGCAGTGCACTGGGAAGTGTTGGATTACGCTTTCTTTTTAAATCGATGAACCTCTCTGGATTTCTAATCACCATTCCGAATCTGCGCTTTTCGGGTGAGAGCATTACATAAAGCCCGGCAATCAGCGCAGGAGAAGTAGACGCTTTTTCAAAAAGACCACAGGCCTTAAATGCAGAATCAAAATCATGTCCGGAATTTCCAGGTAAGAATATGCCTGAACTGGTAACAATAAAAACCACGCCATCAGATTTCATGTTTTTGTTGTATACTCTATAAGCACCGTTTGCACCTGTTCCAGTGCAGACGGGATAGATATCAAGTGATGACAGACCAGTTTTGAAATAATGTGCTGCTTTACTCTCAAGGTTTTTACGATTGCATGGAGCACACGAAACCGGTTTTGACCCGGGTTTGACAGTGTTATCGTTGTTTTTGCACCCTGCAGAGATCATCAGTGTAATGAAAAACAGACTCTCTTTTGTCATTTTTTAGCCTCACAATCAGTGCACGTCCTGAATGCATTACCATGAATTCAGAGTCTAAACGTCAACTTTTCTTTTAATTTCCGGTTTCGTACTGATTACTGTATCTCACGGGTGAGCGCACCGGACAACTGAAACTTGAATGGAAAAACCCACCAAGGCAATCGTCGCGGGGCCGCTCTTTGCCCCCAAGCGCGGAAATAACCGAAATCTGACAACTTATTCCTGGGTTCTGTGTGATCAGCAGTTTCGATCACCCTTCGGTATTCTCTTCGGAGGGAGATGCGAGGCTGCGATGAATGTTGGTGATCCGAGTGCGGGGAAGCAGTTGTGGATAGTTGCCCCAGATGTGGTAGGCTCGGGCGAGAGAAGATCCTGAACAGGGGCACTCCAAGTAAACGCAGGTAAACCCGCGATGCCCCATAGGAGGAGTTCCATGCGATGGTCCCTTTATTGTCTCTGGGCACTCATGCTGTTGGCCGCCGGCTGCGGCTCCAAACCGGAGAAAGAGGAAGCGCCGGGCAGGAAACGGGGGGCAAAATACGAGTCCCTGGATTCTGTCAAGCAGCGCCTCGCCCAATCCGACAAAAAGAAAGCCCCGCCCGCAGGAGGCGCCATGATCGCGATCCCTGTGGCGGCGGATCCGGACAAACTCTCTGTGCCTCCCGCGGTGGCACAGCAGCCCGCAGCGCCCGTGATCCCCGACCCCTCGGGACCGGCCCAGACCGTGACGCCGGGAGCAAAAGTGCAGACCCACAGGGAGCGGATAAATGCGCTGCGAAACGTACCACTGAGCGGGCCTGCCTTTGTGCCGCTGAAACCTCCTGAGAAGCCCCTCACTTCCCTCGCTGAGGCAAAAAAAAGGCCTCTGGCCCAGCTGGCCATGAGCATGCTCCTGGGCACCACCGCCTCGGGCATCTTCGATCTGAAGAAGGTTAATGAATACCTTGGGCTGCTGGAGACTGTCTATGCTTCCTACAAGGGAATGGCCCTCGCTCCCAGAGCCCCCAGAGTCTCCCTGGACACGATCATCTTCATGACAGACCCCAAGAACACCGCCGCCTTGAAGCGTCGCGGCAAACCTCAAAAGAACAAAGTCACCTGGGTAATAACCGGGAAGACAGGGATCAAGGCCCTGGACACGCTCAACGCACAGACCGGTGTAAATCGGGTCGAGATCATGGACCTGGGTATAGGCACCATCACCTTCTCGACTCCCGTGGACACGGTTGCCATGACCCGTCGCTATGAAAAGATCCAGGGGCTGAAAAATGTGACCTCCAACCCTCTCATGGGTGACGGCGCGAGGCTTTTCCCGATCCGCAAGGGAGGGCTGGTGCACCTGGTCTTTTACTGGGGTTGGGGAGACTGCCCCGCCGGGTGCATCAACAAGCGCTACGCCCACTTCACCTATGATCCCTCCACGCGACTCATCACCGCTCGCTTCAAGGAGGCGAAACAGTTAACGGCCAAGGGTTTCTACCTGTGGAACGCGGGAAATCGCTTCGCCGCCTCTCCCTTCGGCACCCTGAAGAATGTCCTGGCAAAGACCGCGGACAGCCGATGGTGGATGGCCATCCACGCCGTCGAGGCGCTGGGGCTTCTGCTGCGCGCTCCCCGCTATCGGCCCTATGATGACACGAAGGCAAAGGCGGTCTACACCGCCATGCTGAGTCAAACGAAGAAGAACCGCAAGGGTGCCCTCAATGCGCTGGTGACCGCGCTGTCCCACAAGGACCCCGACGTGGTCGCCGCCGCCCACCGGCAGCTCAAGAAAATCTCCTCGCTCTCCTACGGGAAGGACGCCCGGGGAATCATCCAGTGGAAGGGTTGGGTGCGCCTCAACCAATGAGCCCCGTGGGGTTCCCACTGCCAGCTTCATCCATGGCAGATTTGACTTGGCCAGGGTTCTGCACTAGGCTCATCCCATTGGATTCACACATTGCCTCACAAGGAAACACGAATGAAACTTTCAAAGAGCACACTCAAAAAGAGCCCCGCCTATCCCCTCTACAGGAACCTGGCCCTCCTGGCCGTGGGGACTTCTCTCACCGCAGCCATGGCCCTCTCCTGTACGAAAAAGGAGAGCACCGAGACGGGCGCGAAGAAGGGTGACGTGAAGCCGAAACCCAAACCCCAGGTCGATGGGGGAATGCCACAGCCTCAGCACACCATAATAAAAGCCGATAAAGACGGCGACGGGGTTCCCGACGCCTCGGATCGATGCCCCGCCGTCAAGGGAAGCCCCGACAACTACGGCTGCCCGAAAGATACTCCAATGCTCGGTGGCGTAGTCCGCCCACCCACACC
>JAHJLU010000503.1 GCA_018821745.1 Myxococcota bacterium
TCCAGTTTTAACCGGGCAGCCTTTGACACTTTGTGAAGCCTGACGTTATAAACACCATAAAGTCTGCCTTTGTCAACAAGACTCAGCGTGCGACCTTCGATGAGAATCCCTTTTTGTTTTAAAGTCTCGGGATTTACATCACCACCCTTGGGGAACCATTTCCGCAGATCAGAGAAACTGATGTTGCGTGTTAAATTCCCGGCGTCGGTAACTGTAACTTTTCCGCCTTTATTTTCAATAGCCTGGCGAGCCAGACGAGAAACTTTATCAGCCTTGACGTGGTATTTTCCGCTGAGAACACCGACTGCCACTACCTCAACCTTTTGCTTGTATTTGGGAACAAGGCCGGCGGCTTTGAGATCATCGACAGTAACCGTAACCATTTCGGCTTTCTTGGGGAACTTTTTGGAGATCTCGCCAAGTTTCACGCGGGCATAGGGAGAATGGTGCTGTATCATGGAGACAGTTCCACCATTTTTCTCGATGGCTTCCGCTGCTTTCGGAGTTATGCGAAAAGCATGAACCGTGTAGGCTGCGTTGATCTCTCCGGTGCCGACGACTTTCAGTCTTTTGGCAACAGCAGACACAAGACCCATTTCGATGCAACGGGCTATGTTGATTTCTCCCCCTTCGGGGAAGGCGACTGAGATATTTTTCAGGGTAACCACGCCGGTCTCGACTGCCCAGATATTTTTAAACCCGCGCTTGGGGATCCGGCGCTGAAGGGGCATCTGCCCACCCTCAAATCCGCGGCCGATTCTTCCACCGGAACGAGCGGTCTGGCCTTTGCCACCTTTACCACCGGTTTGACCGGTTCCGCTGCCCTGACCACGGCCAAGTCGTTTTCTGTTTTTGGTCGATCCATCATTTGGTTTCAAATTGGACAGTATGCTCATGGCGCTACTCTCCTTCCTTATCAAAGGGTTCAATCTCAATCAGATGGGATACTTTACGGATCATCCCGCGGATCTCCGGCGTGTCCTTGAGTATTCTGACTCTGCCATTGTGAGTCAGGCCAAGGCCCAATAAAGTTTCTCTCTGCTTTTCAGGACGCCCGATAGCGCTCCGAATTTGTTTTATTCTAATATGAGTAGCCATGTTACACTCCTGCTTAAAAACTAACGAAGTTGATCCACGGGGATACCCCGTCTGCGGCTCACTTCATTGGCGTCGCGCAGTTCCCTGAGCGCTGTGAAGGTCGCTTTGAGAACATTGTGGTGGTTGTTGCTGCCAATACACTTGGTCAACACATCGTGAATACCGACGGCTTCCATAACAGCTCTCACTGCGCCACCGGCGATAACGCCAGTTCCCTTGGCAGCAGGCCTGAGAAGAACCCTGCCCGATCCATAACAACCGACTATTTCATGGGGAATGGTCGTCTGAAGGAGGGGGACGGTAATCATGGTAGATTTTGCTTTTTCCGTGGCTTTTCTGATTGCCTCGGGAACTTCGTTGGCTTTTCCAAGACCGTGACCAACGCGTCCGGCTCCATCACCAACGACCACGAGGGCAGCAAAACTAAACCGCCGACCACCTTTTACAACTTTGGCGACTCGGTTGATGTAGACCAATTTTTCGATGAATTCACTGTTTTCTTCAGGTAATTTAGCCATCAATATCCTCTTTATCCGGTTGGATAAGTCTTAAAAGTCCAACCCACCTTCCCGGGCGCCCTTGGCGAGGGAAGCGACTCTGCCGTGGTACAAAAAACCACCGCGGTCAAACACAACGTGCTGCACGTTTTTCTCTTTACAAAGCTCTGCGATCTTTTTGCCAACCTTCTCGGCCTGTTCCTTTTTGGGGATCCCCTTCATCTCTTCCCTGATAGCAGGAGAGAGTGTGGAGCAGGCACAGATGGTGGAATGCGTGACATCGTTGATCACCTGAGCGTAAATGTGATTTGTGGATCTGTGAATAGCCAGACGTGGGCGTATTTCGGTGCCACTGACGCGTTTGCGCACTCGAGCCTGTCTGATACGACGCATTGAAATTCTTTTATTTTCTTTCATGACAACCACCAATTACACTTTCAGGCCGACTTTAGCCCTTAGCTTTTCCTTCCTTATGACGAACCACTTCCCCGGCATAACGGATACCCTTGCCCTTGTAGGGCTCAGGTGACCGGAATTCACGGATGTCGGAAGCGACTTTTCCAAGAAGGATTTTGTCAATGGACTTGAGAATGATGGTTAGTCCACGTTCCTCAAGAGTACATTCAACGAGTTTTGGCACCTCATAATAAATGGGGTGGGAGTAACCCAGGGAGAGGACAAGCATATTGCCCTTCATCTCGCAGCGATAACCAACGCCGATGATATTGAGGGTTTTTGTGAAACCTTCTGACACACCGTGCACGAGATTTGCGACATTCGCCCTGGCAAGTCCGTGATTCATGCGAACTTGCTTGGTGTCATTCTCTCTGAGGAAACTCAGTTCGTTTTCCTCTTCCACCATGCTGATACCCTTGGGGAGAGCTGTGCTCAACTCGCCCTTGGGGCCTTTGGCATGAATGGTGCCATTGTTATTTTTAATTGTGACCCCTTTGGGAAGGGGAATATGCATTTTACCTATACGGGACATTTTTCACCTTCCTCGCTACCAGATGGAGCAAATTACTTCACCACCGATATTTTGGGTTCTGGCCTCTTTATCAGTCATAACACCACGGCTGGTGGTGATGATTGCAATTCCCAGCCCATAGCGGATCTTCGGCAGTTCATCCTGTTTAGCATAGATGCGCCGTCCCGGCTTGGAAATACGTTTCAGGCCTTCAATTGCGGGTCTGTTAGCTTCATCGTATTTCAGTTCAACGATGAGAGTTTCAAAACTTCCGGAACTCTCAGTTGCGAAACTTCTGATGAAGCCTTCTTTTTGCAATACACTGGCCAGATTTTTCTTCATTTTCGATGAGGGCATCCCCACCTGGGTCTTGCCAGCTTTCAGTCCGTTGCGAATACGAGTCAAAAAATCTGCAATAGGATCAGTCATAGACATTTTCGTTCACTCTCCCTACCAACTGGCCTTAATAACTCCAGGAACCATTCCCTCAAGTGCCAACTTTCGGAAACAGAGTCTGCACATGTCAAACTTCCTGAGATATGCCCGCGATCGACCGCAAAGAGGACATCTGTTTCTATGCCGAACCTGGAACTTGGGCTTTTTAGGTATCATTTTACAAAGACGAGCCACTTGATTCCTCCTTATTTCCTGAATGGAAAACCAAAGTTCCGTAAGAGGGACTTGGCTTCTTCGTCAGTTTTGGCCGAGGTTACTATTGTGATATTCAAACCTCTGATTGTTTCGATATCGTCATAATTAATCTCCGGGAAGATGATTTGCTCTTTGATACCCATGGAATAGTTGCCACGGCCATCAAAACCCTTCTGGGAGACACCTTTAAAGTCACGGGTACGTGGAAGTGCGATACCAACGAGTCTCTCGAGGAACTCATACATCACTTCGCGACGCAGTGTTACCATAGTCCCAATCTTCATGCCCTCGCGGAGCTTGAAGTTGGCGATGGAATTTTTTGCTTTGGTGATAACAGGCTTTCTACCTGTTACAATTTCAAGCTCTTTTACAGCGCTCTCGAGCAATTTGGGATTCTTGATGGCTTCGCCTAGACCGACGTTGACAACAATCTTCTTGAGTTGTGGAATTTCCATTACGTTTCCGTACTGAAATTCCTCGCGCAGTTTTTCTCTAATCGTTTCTTCATAGAGTTTTTTGTAAGCAGGAGCATTCTCTCTGCTTACTGGATCGTTCTGAAAACTTTCGTTCTTTTTCGATCCTTTGCTCTGACCTTTTGGTTTTGCCATGGCCATCCTCCTTCAATTACGCTTCCTTGGTTTCGATAATATCCCCGCTGCGGTCTTTACCACGGGCAACCCGAACTTTTTTCCCATCGGGCAGAACCTTCGTTCCAACCCGGGTACCCTTGACGAGTTTTGCTTCGTCCTTGGAACCGATATGAGAGCTGGTGGCAGGATCGATGGGCATAACATTCGATATATGAATAGAACCTTCACGCTTCTCCTGAGACCCGGCCTGGTTCTCCTGAGTAGGCTTGCGGTTCTTGACCTGCATATTGATGCCTTCAACGATAACTCTTTGTTTTTTCTCATCATCACTTGTGATAAGCTTGAGAACACGGCCTGTCTTGCCTTTGTATTTACCGGCAATCACTTTTACCATGTCGCCTTTTCTGATTCTGGAAAGCATTACAGCACCTCCGGAGCCAAGGAAACGATCTTCATGAACTTCTTGGCACGCAACTCTCTGGCAACTGGTCCAAAGATACGGGTTCCGATTGGCTCACCGGCTGGATTGAGCAGCACCGCGGCGTTGTTATCGAATTTGATGTAACTTCCGTCACGCCGTGAAACCTCTTTTGCGGTTCTGACGATAACGGCCTTGAGTACATCGCCTTTTTTTACCTTGGCCTTGGGAATTGCTTCCTTTACACTGACCACGATAATATCGCCGATGCTTCCATATTTTCTCTTGCTGCCACCCGGGACTTTGATACATTTGACCTTTTTGGCCCCGGAATTGTCAGCGACGTCCAGTATAGTCTGCATCTGGATCATCGTATCACCTCACTTTAAACGGGAGTTACACACCCGGTTTGCGTTCAATAAGTTTCTGAACCCGCCATCTCTTGTTTTTGGAGAGAGGTCTTGATTCGATAATCGTTACTTTGTCGCCGACTTGATACTGATTCTGTTCGTCGTGGGCGAGATATTTTCTGTGTCGAGTGATGTATTTCTTGAGTCTCGGCTCTTTGACACGCTGTTCTACAAGAACAGTCACAGTCTTGTCCATTTTGCCCGCAGACTTGATGATGCCAAACATCACCCTTTTGTTTCCCCGTTCAGTACTCATTACTGTTTCCTCCCGGATGCACGCCTTGCATTGATCTCAGTCATGACCCTGGCAACATTCTGCCGGGTGCTGTTCAATTTATTATTGTTTTTAAGCTGGCTTGTTGCCTGCATAATTCTGAGATCAAACAGTTCTCTTTTTAACTGAACCAAAAGGCCCTGGAGCTCTTCACGATTCCGTTCTTTCAGATTGACAGTGGTATAGGGTGAGTCTTTCATATCGTTGTCTCCCTTTTCACAAACCGAGTCGACAGTGGAAGCTTATGGTGGCAAAGGCGGAAGGCCTCTTTTGCCTGATCTTCAGTAACTCCAACCACTTCGTACAGAACATGACCGGGCTTGACGACTGCTACCCATAACTCGGGAGCACCTTTACCTTTACCCATCCTGACCTCGGCGGGCTTTTTGGACAAGGGCTTGTGCGGAAAGACGCGGATGAACACCTGGCCACCACGTTTGATGTGACGGGTGATCGCAATACGACCAGCTTCAATCTGTCGTGAAGTCAACCAGCCACATTCAGTCGCCTGAATGCCGTAATCACCAAAGGATACGGAATTGCCGCCTTTGGCAACGCCTCTCATTTTTCCTTTTTGGACTTTTCTATGTTTTACTCTTTTCGGTGTTAACATGCCGTCCTACCTTTTGGTTCTTTCTGCAGAACCCTCTTTGGAAGTGAGAACATCACCCTTATAGATCCAGCATTTTACGCCAATGGCACCATAGGTGGTTCTTGCTTCGGTAAAACCATAATCGATATCCGCACGCAGGGTGTGAAGAGGCACACGACCTTCCATATACCACTCACGACGTGCCATCTCAGCTCCACCAAGCCTGCCGGCCAGGTGAACTTTGATGCCCTGGGCGCCCATGGACATGGTATTCTGGATGGATTTTTTCATGGCTCTTCTGAAGTTCACACGACGCTCGAGCTGCCTGGCGATATTCTCTGCTACCAACTGGGCATTATTCTCGGAGCGCTTCACTTCCTGAATGTCCACATATATCTCGCTCTGGGAGAGACTCTGGAGATCTTTCCGGAGTTTCTCGACATTAGCGCCACCTTTACCAATAACCCTTCCGGCACTGGCGGTCACGATGGTGACTTTCAGTTTTTCGCCGGTTCTTCGCTCGATATCAACCGCTGCGATACCTGCGTCGGGCATTTTGGTGAGGATATATTTTCTGATGCGGAGATCCTCGTTCAGCCATTTGGAATACTGTTGATCCGAAAACCACTTAGAACTCCAGGTTCTGATGATTCCAAGCCTCATACCAATAGGATGTACTTTTTGTCCCACGATGACTCCTCTTACTCTGCACTGTCCGAAACGATTACCGTTACGTGACTTGTTTTCTTGTTGATTCTAAAAGCTCTGCCCCTTGCTCGGGGACGACGCCACTTCATGGTGGGGCCCTGGTCGACGAAGATGGTCTTGATGAAAAGATCATCTACCATGTCACGGGCTTCAGCATTGTAAAGGGCGCTTTTAATAAGCTTTATGAGAACGCGTGCTCCATATTTTGGGGTAAAAGTGAGAAGCGAGATAGCGTCTTCCACTTTTTTCCCACGCACCATATTTGCGAGGATGCGCATCTTTCTGGGGGCAATCCGGAGACTGTTGAGACTCGCCCGGGGGTTCGTCTCACGATCTTCCTGAATTCTCAGTTTCTTGGTTTTGTTTTTAGTGTACATCGACATAGCCTTGGCCTCCCTAACGCTTCTTGGCTTTACGATCTGCAGCATGGCTGTAGAACGTCCTGGTGGGTGCGAACTCGCCAAGCTTGTGTCCTACCATCTCATCACTGATGTAGATGGGGATGAATTTTCTTCCATTGTGAACGGCAATGTTAAGGCCGATCATGACAGGAACGATGGTGGAACGCCGAGACCATGTCTGAATAGCCCTTCGGTTATTCTCTTCCTGGGCCTGGACAACTTTTTTCATAAGATGGTCGTCTATAAAGGGACCTTTTTTAACTGAACGAGCCATGTTTCATTCCTCTATTATTTAGAATTCCGTCGTTTGACGATAAACTTTTCAGTGCGCTTGTTTTTGCGGGTTCTGTATCCCTTTGTGGGCTGACCCCACGGAGAACAGGGGTGACGACCACCCGAGGATCTGCCTTCACCACCACCCATTGGATGGTCGACAGGGTTCATGGCAACGCCGCGGTTGTGAGGTCTTCTCCCCATCCAACGCTTTCGACCAGCTTTGCCCAGTTGGATATTGCTGTGCTGTCCGTTGCCAACGATACCAACCGTGGCACGACAGTTAATATTGACTTTGCGGACTTCCCCGGAAGGGAGGCGAAGCAGAGCCATTTTGCCTTCTTTTGCCATCAACTGGACGCCGTTCCCTGCGGAGCGGGCAAGCTGTCCACCGTGTCCGATGTGAAGTTCCACGTTGTGAACCATGGTACCATCGGGGATGAACCGAAGAGGCATGGCGTTTCCAGGCACGATGTCGGCGCTGTCGGAGTTAACGCTGATGATGCTGTCACCGGCTTTTAGTCCATCGGGAGCCAGAATATAGCTTTTGACGCCGTCGGCATATTTCAAAAGCGCGATGAAGGCGCTGCGATTGGGATCGTACTGAATGGAGTCGATCACAGCAGGAACGCCAGTCTTGTCACGTCTGAAATCGAGTACGCGATACTTCTGCTTATGACCACCACCCCGGAAACGGACGGTGATGCGGCCATGGTTGTTTCTGCCGGCCTTGGAGTGTTTTGGCTTGAGCAGTGAACGCTCCACGTTGTATCCACTGGATAGTTCCGCAAAATCGTTGGTACTCATACCCCTTCTGCCGGGGGAAGTTGCGTTGTAGATTTTGATACCCATAATACTTGCTCCTTACCCTCTACATGGCATCCTTGAAGAAATCGATATCAAACCCTTCTTTCAGGGTGACAATGGCTTTCTTCCAGTTGCTCTTTTTGCCTTCGACTCTGCTGCGTTTCACGCGGCGGCTCACTTTTTTACCGAGGTAGTTCATGGTATGCACATTTTTTACCTCGACATTAAAGAGCTTCTCTACGGCCTTTTTAATCTGGATTTTATTGGCTGCGATGGTTACCTGGAAAGCGTATTTGTGCTCGCTGTCCTGCATGGCAACACATTTCTCAGTCATTAATGGACGAATGATGATATCTTCTGAAAACAGCATCTTCTTACCTCACCGATTTAGTCAGACGCTCTTCAATAGCCTTGGCCGTCGAGGCTTGCATGATGAGCGTGTCATGATTGAGGATGTCGTACACATTGACTGCCTCGGGGGGGAGCCACTTGTGCTTCGCGAGATTGCGAGTGGAAAGAACAACATTGGTGTTCTCTTTCGCTTCTACGACAAGTGCTTTTTTGGCACCGAATTTTTCTACCAGCGATGCCATCTTTTTGGTTTTAACTTCGCCCAGATTCAGATCATCAAGAAGAACAATCTTCTTCTCGGAAGCTCTGAGGCTGAGTGCGGAGATAAGCCCAACGCGTCGCACCTTTTTGTTCACACCCTGGACATAACTCCGCGGGGATGTACCAAATGCAACACCACCACCTACGTAATGAGGGGCACGCCGTGAACCCTGACGAGCTCCGCCGGTACCCTTCTGTTTAAAGGGTTTTCTTCCACCGCCGGCAACTTCTCTTCTCGTCTTGGTTTTATGCGTTCCTGCACGACGTGCAGCGAGTTGTGCTTTAACAACAAGCCACAGAACATGCTGGTTCACTTCACCGCCGAAGATCTCTGAAGAGAGGCTGATCTCGTCAACTTTTTTACCTTCTGTATTAAACACTTCGAAAACGGGCATGATAGTATCTCCTACACTTCCGATCAGGTTTTGATTTCGACGTTAACACCGGGAGCCACATCGAGACGCATAAGAGCATCAACGGTCTGCTGTGTGGGCTCGAGGATGTCGATAAGCCGTTTATATGTCCTGATCTCAAACTGCTCACGGGACTTCTTGTCAACATGTGGGGATCTCAAAACACAATATCTGCTGATACAGGTTGGGAGAGGCACAGGGCCCGCAACTCTCGCGCCGGTATTTTTCGCAGTATTTACGATCTCCGTAGCGGATTGATCAAGCAGTTTATGATCATAAGCCTTTAATTTGATTCTGATTCTACTTATCTGCATTGTGGCTCCTAAAAAATACTCAATCCTAAAACAGTCACCCGACCGTTTTTAAATCCCTCGAAACCTTTGCTGGTACGGGAATATAATGGGCAAACTGCATGGTGTACGTTGCTCTTCCCTGCGTCAGGGACCTCAGCTGTGTAGCATATCCGAACATCATTGCCAAGGGAATTTGTGAATCAATTATCTGAATCCCTGGTCGATTCTCCATTCCTAAGATTTTTCCACGCCTTGCGTGCACATCACCCAGGACATCACCCATATATTCTTCGGGTGTGACTATCTCTACATCCATGACTGGCTCCATAATTATGGCTCCAGCCCTTTTTGCACCGTCCTGAAGGGCCATGGATCCGGCAATTGTGAATGCGAGATCGGACGAATCTACCGGGTGATAAGATCCGTCAACCAGGGTCGCCGTCACATCGATCATCTGATATCCGCCGGCGATTCCGCGGGCCAGTGCCTGAGAGATGCCTTTCTCCACAGACTTTATGTACTCTTTGGGGATCACTCCACCAACGATGGCGTTGACAAAGACGAAACCGCTGCCCTTCTCGCCGGGCTCGACAAAGATCTCTGCGTGCCCAAACTGACCACGGCCACCGGACTGTCTCACAAATTTGCCGATACCCTTGGCGCGGGAAGTGATGGTCTCACGATAGGAGACCTGGGGTCGTCCGACCACGGCCTCAACATTGAACTCTCGGACCATACGATCGACAATAATCTCCAGGTGAAGCTCACCCATTCCAGAGAGAATGGTCTGTCCCGACTCCTCGTCCACATGAACCTTGAACGTAGGATCTTCCCGGGAAAGTTTTCCCAGGGCGTCGTTGAGTTTTTCGGAATCGGAGGTAGACTTTGGCTCCACCGCGATGGAGATGACCGTCTCGGGAATATCCATGGACTCAAGCAGTATAGGATCCTTGGCACTGCAGAGGGTGTCTCCCGTGGAGGCGATCTTCAGCCCCACAGCGGCACCAATATTACCTGCAACAAAACCCTCTACCTCTTCGCGCTTGTTGGCGTGGATGCGAAGGAGACGACCGATTCGTTCTTTTTTGCCCTTGGTAATATTATAGATGTAATCACCGGTTTTGAGAACACCGGAGTAGACACGGATGAAGGTCAACTGGCCCACGTATGGGTCGGCCATAATTTTAAAAGCGAGGGCTGCCACGGGCTCGTCGTCGGAGGGTTCGCGTCGAACCTCAAGGCCATCTTCATCAAGGCCAATCACTGCACCCTTCTCAAATGGAGAGGGGAGATAGTCAACCACTGCGTCCATGAGGGGCTGAATACCCTTGTTCTTGAAAGCACTCCCGCAAACCACCGGGGTAACCTTCAGATTATGGGTGGCCCGCTTGATGGCCGCTTTCAGGGTGGCGACATCGGGGTTGTCATTCTCAAGGGCCAGAGTAAGGAACTCTTCGTCGGCATCGGCCAGGATATCGATGATCTCAAGCCTGCGCAGTGCAACCTCTTCTTTGTACGATTCAGGGATCTCCTGAATATCAAAGGTTGCACCTATGATGTCTTTTTCCCAGACATAGGCTTTTTGCTCAATCAGATCGATCACACCTTCAAAATTGGCTTCAGAACCGATGGGGATCTGAATCAGGAGAGGATTGGCGCAGAGCCTGGTCTTCATGGTCTCGACCGCACGCATGATACTCGCACCGACGCGATCCATTTTATTAATGAGGGCAATACGGGGGACCTTGTATTTGTCTGCCTGACGCCATACGGTCTCTGATTGTGGCTGAACACCAGCCACGGCACAGAAGACAACCACTCCACCATCAAGAACACGGAGGGACCGTTCCACTTCCATGGTGAAATCCACGTGTCCGGGTGTATCGATGATATTGATGCGGTGGCCCTTCCAGTAGCAGGTCGTCGCAGCGGAGGTAATAGTGATCCCCCGCTCCTGTTCCTGCTCCATCCAGTCCATGGTGGCGGTGCCGTCATGGACTTCGCCAATTTTATAGGTGACCCCGGTATAATAGAGCACGCGCTCGGTGACCGTGGTCTTGCCCGCGTCAATATGAGCCATGATCCCGATATTGCGCACGTCATCAATAGGACAATCCCTGAGGGGATGCATTGATCCTTTTTTCTGACTGTTTTTTCGATTTGCGCTGTTATCGCTCATGGTCTTCTTTTCGGGCACAAAGGTGCCCTTTCTCACGTTCCGCCGGTTCACCTCTTGGTGCCTGTCGGGGGGTAAATAGCGTCCCGTCGGGTTTTGCTATTTGGAATGTGTTATTTTTCTACCAACGATAATGGGCGTAAGCTTTGTTGGCTTCGGCCATTTTGTGGGTATCATCGCGTTTTTTAACGGAGTTTCCTCTGCCCTCAGCAGCTTCCATGAGCTCGGATGCGAGTCTCTCTTTCATGGAATGCTCGGATCGGGCTCTGGAATAGCCGATAATCCAGCGCATGGCCAGGGCCAGGGATCTGCGTGGTTTCACATCGATGGGTACCTGATAGGTAGAACCACCAACGCGACGGGATTTAACCTCGACACGGGGACGAATATTATTCAACGCTTTTTCAAAGACCTTGATGGGATCTTCTTTTTTGCGGTCGTCAATGATATCGAAGGCGCCGTACACAATACGCTCTGCGGTACTTTTTTTACCTTCAAGCATAATACCATTAATGAAACGTGTGATCGTCCTGCGGAGCTCAAGATTGACACTCACGTACTTGGGATCTGGAATCAACTTGCGTTTCGTTGCGCGTTCTCTGCGTGACATACTGCTACCTCTTTATTTCTTCGGCTTTTTGGTGCCGTATTTACTTCTGCCCTGACGACGACTGTCCACTCCGGCGGTATCGAGAGTACCACGAACGACGTGATAACGCACACCGGGGAGATCCTTCACACGGCCACCCCTGATGAGTACAACGGAGTGCTCCTGGAGGTTGTGTGATTCGCCGGGAATGTAAGTGGTAACTTCCATCCCGTTGGTGAGGCGCACACGAGCCACCTTACGAAGAGCCGAGTTGGGTTTTTTGGGTGTGGTGGTGTAAACACGAACACACACACCTCTTTTTTGGGGGCAGGATTTCAAAGCAGGTGCAGTACTTTTGGCTTTGATTGCCTTTCTTCTTTTTCTTACTAACTGATTAATCGTTGGCATATCTTTTCCAGCTCTATCAAAAGAAAGTTATCATCCTAGACAGCAGTAGTCTGGGACGGAGGGTATTATAGGGAAGGGGTGAGCAGTGTCAACCTTAATTCCCGGTCAAAAACCCCTAAAAGGGGACTTTTTTGGGGTCCATTCACCTTTTTTGGACGAATGACCCCATTTGACCCCCATTAATCACCGTAGGGGATCTCTAAATCCTCTTCCTCCTCGAAATACTCTCGCTCTTCCTGGAAGTAGGTGAGGCGATCATAGGCGCGAAGACCGGTGCCTGCGGGGAGGAGGCGACCCATGATCACGTTCTCCTTGAGTCCCTTGAGGTAGTCTATCTTGCTCCAGATGGCCGCCTCGGTCATTACGCGGGTTGTCTCCTGGAAGGAGGACGCTGAGAGGAAGGATTCCGTGGAGAGGGAGGCTTTGGTAATACCAAGGAGGAGAGGCTCACCCAGGGAAGGACGCTTGCCTTCATCCATAATTCGCTGATTTTCCAGGTCAAAGGTGGACTTGTCCACATATTCATCCAGGAGGAAGTCCGTATCTCCCGACTCGTTCACCTTGACCTTGAGGAGCATCTGGCGAACGATCATCTCGATGTGCTTATCGTTGATGGTAACGCCCTGGACGCGGTAAACGCCCTGAACCTCTTCCACCAGATAGTTTGCCAGCTTCTCGATACCGGAAACTTTGAGAATATCGTGGGGATTGGGGGGACCTTCCATGAGGGCATCACCGGCCTGGACATATTCCCCTTCGCGTACCTTGACGTGTTTCATTTTGGGGATGAGGTATTCCTTGGGCTGTCCTTTTGGAGGACTGATGATAACCCGCTGTTTACCCTTCATATCGGTGCCATAGCTGACGTAGCCGTCGATCTCGGAGATGATGGCATGTTCTTTGGGCTTACGGGCTTCAAACAGCTCGACAACCCTGGGCAGACCACCGGTAATGTCCTTGGTTGTCTTGGCCGTCTCAATGGAGAGTTTGGCGAGTACATCACCGGGTTTGACCTCATCACCATCATTCATGAGCACGAAGGATTTTCCGGGGAGACGAATCTCCGCCGGGTGCATGGAGCCGGGGATAGTGATGACCTCTCCTTTTTTGTTCACGATCTGGATACGGGGCTTCAGGGTTGTGTCTTTGCCCTCCTCAACTTTTTTACGGGAGAGGCCGGTGCCCTCGTCGATGGTCTCGTTCATTGACTGACCTTCTTCGAGATCAACGTACTTCACATACCCTTCTACCTCCGCAAGGAAGGTCTCGGCATAGGGGTCCCATTCACACAGGGGTGTCCCGTTTTCAACCTGCTGATTCTCGGTCACCAGCAGTTTTGCACCGTAGACCAGCTTGTATTGTTCTTTCTCCCGGCCTGCGCGGTCAACAATAATAAGTTGGGCGTTACGGTTGATAACGATGGATTCCACTTCACCGGTCTGGCTGTTGGTGCGCTCCACAAATTTGCATTTTTCGAGACGGACCGTCCCTTTGGACTGCGCTTCAATGGAAGACTCATCAGCACCGACCTTTGCGGTACCACCGATATGGAAGGTTCTCATTGTGAGCTGTGTACCAGGTTCACCAATTGACTGCGCGGCGATAATACCTACAGCCTCACCAATCTGCACCATCTTACCACGGGCAAGATCACGACCGTAGCAGCTCGCACAGATACCTCTGGCGGCCTCACAGGTGAGGGCTGAGCGGATTTTCACCCGGTCGATACCGGCGTTTTTGATTCTATCGGCTTTTTCTTCGTCGACGATCTCGTTGGAGTAGACCAGCACCTCGTCGGTGTAGGGAGCGATGACATCCTCAAGAACCACGCGGCCGAGGATACGCTCACTGAGAGTCTCCACAATACGGCCACCGTCCATGAGATGCCCGAGCTCAATGCCCTTGGTGGTGCCGCAGTCGAACTCGCAGACGATACCGTCCTGGGCAACATCCACCAGACGTCTGGTGAGGTAACCGGAGTTGGCTGTTTTCAGAGCCGTATCCGCGAGACCTTTTCGTGCACCGTGGGTGGAGATGAAATACTGATGGACCGAAAGTCCTTCACGGAAGTTGGTGGTGATCGGCGTCTCGATAATCTCGCCGGAGGGTTTGGCCATGAGGCCGCGCATACCGGCAAGCTGCCTGAGCTGCTGATGGGAACCCCTTGCGCCGGATTCGGCCATGATGAATATCGGGTTAAGAGAAGCTGTCTCGAACTCTTCACCCGTGTTGGGATCCGTCACTATCTCTGTGGCAATCTCGTCCATCATCTCCTTGGCCACCTCTTCAGCCTTTGAAGACCAGAGGTCGACGATCTTGTTGTGTTTTTCACCGGAGGTAATGAGTCCTTCGTTCTCTTCTTCTACAATCTTTTTGAGTTCTGCTTCCGCCACGTCAAGAATAACCTTCTTTTTTGTGGGGATATGCATGTCATCAATGCCGATGGAGATACCTGCGAAGGTAGAATACTTGTACCCGAAGGTTCTCAGGGCATCTGCAAGAAGAACGGTGGCCTTGTCACTGAGCAACCGGTAACAGCGGTCAATGAGATTGGCCAGAGATTTTTTATCGAGGACCTTGTTTACGTAATCAAAGGGTACCATCTCGGGAACAATGTCATAAACCAGACAACGGCCCGTGGTGGTGTTGAAGAATTTGGTGATCTTCTCACTCTCTTCGTTCCAGGTGGTGATCCGCACCTTGATGGGTGCATGGAGATCCAGCGATCCCTGATCGTAGGCGACAATCACTTCTTCGAGGGAAGAATAGATGCCCACAAAGGGAACCCCTTCCACATCCTTTCGGTATCGGCCTTTCGCGACAGGCCGCTCGCGGGTGACATAGTAAAGGCCCAAAACGATGTCCTGGGTGGGAACGATAATCGGCTTCCCATGTGCGGGTCCCAGGATGTTATTGGTGGACATCATGAGGACACGGGCTTCCATCTGGGCTTCCACGCTCAGGGGAACATGTACTGCCATCTGGTCGCCGTCGAAGTCGGCGTTGAAGGCCGTACAGACGAGGGGATGGAGTTGAATCGCCTTGCCCTCGATAAGGATGGGCTCGAAGGCCTGAATACCAAGACGGTGAAGAGTGGGAGCACGGTTGAGGAGGATGGGATGCTCACGGATAACCTTCTCAAGGATATCCCAGATCACTTCCTGCTCCATCTCGACCATTTTCTTGGAGCTCTTGATGGTGTTGGTGTGACCCTGCTTCTCCAGTTCGTGGTAGATGAAGGGTTTAAAGAGCTCAAGGGCCATCTTTTTGGGAAGACCACACTGATGGAGTTTCAACTCAGGACCCACAACAATAACGCTGCGGCCGGAGTAATCGACGCGCTTGCCCAGGAGGTTCTGGCGGAATCGCCCCTGCTTGCCTTTAAGCATGTCAGAGAGGGATTTCAGGGGACGTTTATTGGAACCAATGACGGACTTGGAGCGCCGCCCATTATCGAAGAGGGCGTCGCAGGCTTCCTGAAGCATCCGTTTTTCGTTTCGGATGATGATGGAGGGTGCCGTCAGTTCGATGAGTTTTTTCAATCGATTGTTTCGATTTATCACTCGTCTGTAGAGATCGTTGAGATCCGAGGTCGCGAAGCGCCCGCCATCGAGGGGCACAAGAGGACGCAGATCCGGAGGCAGTACGGGCAGAACCTTGACCATCATCCACTCCGGGCTGTTATTGGAGTATTTGAAGGCATTAACGGTTTTGAGCCTCTTTGCCAGTTTCTTTCTTTTTGTGTCGTTCTTCTCGTCTTCGATCTCGTTTTTCAGACTCAGAGAGAGGGTCTCGAGATCAATCTGAGTGAGCAGCTCGAAAATGGCCTCCCCGCCGGTCTCCACTTTGAAACTGCCGTACTCGTACTGGTCAAGCAGCTCCTGATATTCTTTCTCGGACAGGATCTGCCCCTTCTCCAGGTTTGAACCAAGTGGATCGGTGACAATATAGGCCTCACAAAAAAGTATCGCCTCAAGGTTCTTTATGGAGATATTCAGAATATTACCAATTCTTGAGGGGAGACTTCTGAGGAACCAGATATGGGCGACAGGTGAGGCGAGCTCGATATGACCCAGGCGCTCTCTTCGCACTTTGGAGGAGATAACCTCAACGCCACACTTCTCACACACAACACCGCGGTGTTTCATGCGCTTGTATTTACCGCAGTTGCACTCGAAATCTTTGACAGGTCCAAAGATCTTTGCACAGAACAGGCCGTCGCGCTCCGGCTTGAAGGTTCTGTAGTTGATGGTTTCAGGCTTTTTAACCTCACCAAAGGACCATTCGAGGATGGTTTCAGGGGACGCGAGGGAAATGCGGATCGCGTTAAAATCCTTGGTCTCCTGGTTTGGTTCAAAGAAACTGAAAATATCTTTCATTGGGCTTACTCCAAGATAGTTGTAAGTGGTAATCCTTCAGGGAACCTTGTTACAGGTTCATGCTAAAACAGCACAGAGTCCCTCATAAGGTTCATGTCCCCTATCTGAGGGGAATCGGCACCGATGGTCTCTACGTTGAGACACAGGGACTGCAGCTCCTTGAGCAAAACGTTGAAGGATTCGGGTAATCCAGGCTGAAGCGTGTTGTTACCCTTGACAATGGCCTCGAACATACGGGTTCGGCCGGCAACATCATCGGATTTAACCGTCAGAAATTCCTGCAGTGAATAGGCGGCACCATAGGCCTCAATGGCCCAGACTTCCATCTCGCCCAGTCGCTGGCCACCAAACTGTGCCTTGCCGCCCAGAGGTTGCTGGGTGACGAGGGCATAGGGGCCCGTGCTCCTGGCGTGGATCTTGTCGTCCACAAGGTGGTGCAGCTTGAGCATATACATGACGCCCACGGTGACCGGCCTGTGGAAAACATCGCCGGTGCGGCCATCGAAGAGGATCATCTGACCGGACGTATCCTGTCCTGCCATGGTGAGCATCTTCTTGATCTCTTCTTCCGTGATCCCTTCAA
>JAHJLU010000010.1 GCA_018821745.1 Myxococcota bacterium
CATCAACTCCATCCAAAACTGGCATCTGCACGTCCATCAGCACGAGGTCGAAAGGCTTATCCTTCAGGATGGCCAAGGCCTGCTCTCCGTCCTCCACTGCCTCGGCTACATATCCAGCTTTCTTCAGGCTCTCAAGCGCCACAAACCTCGAGATATAGTCATCCTCCGCCACGAGAATATTGAGGCCCGTCAACTTGGTTTGAGTCTCCTTTTCCAATAGGTCCTGCGAGTTGTATTCAGCAAGCTTGAAGGGGACACAAAAATACAGCGTCGAGCCAGTTCCTTCCTCACTCTCCACAGCCATGTTCCCTCCCATGAGTTCTACAAGCCGTTTTGAAATAGCCAATCCAAGACCCGCCCCTTGGAATCTTCGATTGTAGCTGCTCTCTGCTTGGGTGAATGGTGTAAAAAGCTTTTCAAGCAACTCATCTGGCATCCCTATTCCGGTATCCGACACCGAGAAAAGAACCCGGTACTCCTCATTGTTACGTAGCGGCAAGGGATGGGCTTCTAACTCGACATGCCCCCTGTTGGTGAACTTGATTGCGTTGCCTACCAAGTTGCTGAGCACCTGTTGCAGGCGGGTTACATCGCCGTGCAGTAAAGAAGGTATGTCGGGGTTGACATGCACGTTGAATTCAACTTGCTTCTCCCTGGCCACGGACGAGAAAAGTTGGGAAACGCTCTCAACAGCGTCATTGAAATCAAAAGGTTCCATGGCAATGCTCATCTTCTCGGCCTCCACCCTCGACAGGTCAAGGATGTCTGTAAGCAACCGAAGAAGCCGTCTGCTCGACTTAAGAGCATGGTCGGTATATTCGCTTTGCTCCGTGTCCTGACTGGTCGTTTTCAGAAGCTGAAGCATTCCCATCAAGCCATTGAGGGGAGTTCGTATCTCATGGCTCATGTTTGCCAGGAATTCGGACTTGCTCCTGTTGGCGGCCTCGGCCTGTTCCTTGGCCAACAGCAGGGCATCTTCCGCCTTCATACGTTCGGTGACGTCGTCGAACAGGGCCACCACCTCGCCCGATGGCAGGTGATAGAGGCGGTTCTCGCGCCAGCCCTGGCGTGTCTCGTCCCGGTAGTGGAAGGGGGCCAGATGCTCAGACTTTCCGGTGCGGGCCACGCGCTGCAGGGCCGCGAAGAGCGGGGTCCGGTCCATGTTGGGGAAGCATTTCAGCAGGGTCCGGCCCAGGATCGCATCCCTGGAGATGCGGGTCATACGTTCGGCGGCCGGGTTGAAGCGGCGGAACACGAAGTTGCGGCCGTCCTCCACAGGCTCGTACACGGCCATGCCGCTGCTCAGGTGCTCGAACAAGGCGACCAGCTGGGCCTCGCTCTCCCGCAGTGTCTCCTCCGCCTTTTTACGTTCGGTGATGTCTACATGTGTACCAACCAAACGCACTGCGGTCCCATTATCATCGAAAATCGCAGTAGCTCTAGAGAGAATGTCCACCCAATGACCATCTTTATGCTTCATCTTGAACTCAAGCTCGAAGCGATCCCTTTGCTTTGTTATAAGTTCCTGCTGCATTGCCCAAGATCGTTTCACGTCTTCAGGATCTGTCGTTGTCTCCCAAACAGAAAAATCGTTGGGAAGCTCATCATATTCATAACCCAGCATGCTCTTCCAGCCGGGCGAATAGTAGATTCCATTGGTGACCAGATTCCAGTCAAACAAGCCGTCCTGTGAGGCGTTCATTGCCAGTTGGAAGCGTTCTTCACTTTCAAGCAGGGCTTCCTCAACCCGCTTGCGATCAGTGATGTCCTGGAACTCAACGGCCCGGACCGATTTGCCCTTATATGGGATATTCTTAGCATGGAGGCGAAGGGGGTATTCCTCGCCGTTCTTACGGACTCCGAGCGCTTCATAAGGCTCCTCGTATCCAGCGAGGATATTGCTCATGACCATTTCACGGGCCTGCTCAGCTATAAGCAGGAGTCCGTCCATGCCGATCAGTTCTTCCATGGTGAAGCCGGTGATGTCGCAAAGTCCCTTGTTGCAGTCCAGGATGACCTCCTTGTCATGGATTGTGATGCCGCCGAAAGAGGCGTTGTGCAGGGCCTTGAAGCGTTCCTCGCTTTCTTGCAAGACCCGCTCAGCCCTCCGTCGCTCTGTCACATCATGTCCCATACAGGTCACATCTGTTGGATATCCATCGGCATCAATAGTGAGCACATTGGTCCAACTTATCGTGAGTAACTCTCCGTTTTTGTGAAGAATATCATTTTCATAATGAGAGTA
>JAHJLU010000504.1 GCA_018821745.1 Myxococcota bacterium
CCACGCCCCGGACCATATCTCCCAGGTCCCCACCTGTGACGCCTCTCCCGACGCCCATCTGTGCCGCATCACCGGTGATCCGACGCCGGTATTTACGGTCCCCGCCATGGCACTGGTGCCCGACGATGTGGGCCCCATCATTATCTACCTGGCCGCCTCAGACAGCCCCGATCCTCTGACCACCTGTGGTGCCGCGCTGCTCAGCCGCACGCCCACCCCCTCGTGCCTCGTCTCCTTCAAGTACGTCTTCGCCACTCCCCCTGAGTGGGAGAACCACAACCCTTCCATAGAAAGCATGAGTGTCGACGGCGTCACCGTCGACGCCACCACCACCGTTGATCGCCACCAGACCGTCCACATTGGCCTCACCCTCGACGCCAGCGACCTCGCCCCCCTCTCCTGGGGTGAGCCGGGGACCCCGGTGACTCATAGCCTGGGCGTCGCTTTTTACACCGACTGTGGCCTCATGGACTATGTGGAGAGCGCCTCCCTCTTCGATGAGAACCCCTATGTGCACCACGTGACCTGCACAAACCCCGGAGACATCACCCAGTCATGGTGTGAACCCGTTGAGAATATTCTCTATTTCAATACGTTCAATCCATGCTCCCTCTATGCAGTGGTCCGTGACAACATGGCGGGAATGGCATATCACACCATCCGCTTCCAGTGACAACCCCTCTGCAGAATGTTATGGGGGCTACATCTATTTAAAGCGCTTCAGGTCGTTGAGATCGATGATTTTATCCTTGTTGGCATCACGCAGGAGGGCCTTTTCACACACCCCGAGACGGAATTCCTGACCTTTTTTATTCTTCTTCTGGAACTCCTTGTCCCACCCGTACTTCACAAAAAAGCCCACAAACTGTGTCTTGTGAACCTTTTTCGCGGCGTCCTCCACCTGCTCACTCCAGACAAAAGGTCCTGCCAGCAGTGACGCGCGCATTCCCCCTTCGTTGTAGCCCTTCTTCACAAACTTCAGGGCGGAGGCGCCGCAGGCATTTTGGGGGTCGACGGAAACCTCCATCAGATATTTGGAGATTTGATCTCCCTTGGGATTTTTCACCTGCAGCTCGTCTTTCCCGTTGACACATTCCCCCAGAAAGAGGCGGTGCTCCTGCTTTTTGACATTTTTCTTGTCGGTGAAGGTGGCCAGGAGCACAAAACGATGGGCGGTGCCCGGATCCCCATTCAAAAAGAAACCCTCGTTCCAGCGGATGGATTTTGCCACATTCACGTCGTGGGATTTGATCAGGGGATGGGAGGTTTTAATATTGTACACACCTGACTCAACACAGGTGAGCCTGGTGGAGAGGGGCTGGGGAGGCTGCTTTGTAACCGCACTCTTCATCGCCACAGGGGGCTTCATGGCAGGGATTGCGTTCATGGGGACAACCGGTTTGGCCATATCCACATTGCCGGGACTCATGGTCTTGCCAGCATTGGCGTTCTTCTCATCACCGTCGGTCTGTTTTTTCTTGCAGGCGCCCAAAGTGATAAGGCTTAAAACGAGGAGGGGAAATAATAACTTTTTCATGGGGGACTCCTTGTGCAGCGTTCCCGGTTCTCTTCGGCAACACAGATCCGACCTTTACCACATATTTTTACCGGTATAAAGAGGGGGGATACCCGGTGAGTGAACTCGCTAGCGGATGGGGGAGAAGGTGCCACTCTTGGCCCAGTGGCGGGCCGCACGCCGGAGCGACTGCAATATGGCGGTCATCTGCGCCGCAGTCGGTGTCAGGCGTTTTTCTGCGGCGGAATTTTCCCACATATCACCGGTCCCCATAAGATAGGAGACGTACAGAGGATCCCCGGTGAAGTCAACGGGCCTAAGGTCGTCAAAACAGCTGGTGTCCGGTGCCGCGTCGGGGTTATTCAGGTGGTGGAAGAAGATTTGCAGACCACATGCTGGCTGCCCGGGGCTCTTCACCGGTGATGCCCACAGGGCACCGTGGTTGGCGCCCGGGATTGCCACAAAATGCCGGTGTTCACTCACCAGGGCCTGTGCGGGCGGCGTCGCAATCTCGATGGGTGTCTGGAAATCCAGGGTCCCGTTGAGCAGCAGCATGGAGGTCTGCTCAAGGGCAAGGAGGCCTGCGTACTCATCAACAGGATAGGCAGGCCATACCTCACGCAGGCGAGTGGCGAGAACATCGAGCCCCTTGCTGGCCAGGAGACCTCTGGTCCGCTCCTCAACGAACTGGAGCTCGTATGCAGGCTCCCGCAACATCTCCGAGAGGGCAATGTTGGCAAAGAGGGGTTGGTTGAACCCCCTGATGGAGAGCGGCAATGAATCGTAGTCCTTGATGCGGGGGCTCACGGACTGGAACGCCCCCATCATCGCGGCAACAATATACTGCAGCACGTCAACATCTCCCGGATCACAGCGGGCAATCCTGTAAAAAAGGGCCGGGACCATGGTCCGCGCCTCCCAGATCTGCCCCACAAAAAAGACCACAGCCTGGAGGGTCTCGGCGCTCATCCCCTGGGCACAGTGTCCTCCCTGCACGTCCGCCAGAATCTGGCGGGCTCTTGCCTCGGGGTCCTCTCCCAGCTTGGAGGAACAGAGGGGATCCTCACCGCACAGACCTAAAATAGTGGCGGCCGGCGCGTCTGCGCTGAAGTCGTAATCATCGAGAAAACAGAATCCCACAATTGCCAGAGAGTCCAGGATGACGCTCCTGCTCTGGTCGGGAAAGAGCTGGGCATAGCGATGCCCCCAGGTTGAACCGTAGCTCACGCCATAGACAAACGTATCAGAGTCGGGCTCCTTGAGAAGCTCCACAAGCAGCCCCAGATCCTTTGATGCGTTTGAGATGCTGAACCCGCTGTAGTATTCAGCGTGAGACGCAATCTCCGACTCGGCGCAGTCAAACAGCTCTTCAGATGTAACCGCCACACCTCCCGCAGAATCAACGGTCATCTGGTCGGGACACATGAGGTAATCGCTGTACCCTGTCCCCCGGTGGTCCACGGCGATCACATCCAGGGAAGGGTCCAGCAGGTGCATCTCCATCATCTGGGGAGGAAAATCGATGGTGGAGGAGCCACCGGGTCCACCCTGCAGCAAGAACAGGCGCCGCCTCGGCTCCGTGACCCCTTGCAGACGCTTGATATGCACCACTGTAGTCTCTCCTTCGGGGTCATCCCAGTGCACGGGCACCTGAATGTTGGCACACTGGGTCAGCGGTGTCTCAGCGTCATCACGCAGGCGACACTCCTCCCACTGAACTCCCTGGGCGAGGAAATTTTCCGAAAAATCGGCGCTGTAATCCACGGGCTGAAACACAGCATTTGTGTTATTCACGTTGTTAACATTGTTAGTGTTATTGATGTTATTTGTGTTGTTCTGGTTGTTTACAGGGGGGTTTGTGTCCTCTTTTGCGCAGGCCCCAAAGAGCAGCAGGCAACCCATTAACAAACAGAAGTGGTGTAATCGTTTCATGGTGACGCTCCTTAAAAGTCCGAGCAGTCGATGGCTGCTGTATTCTCCACACAGGAACAGGCCTCAGATATCCCGGTGGCCTCAGCCAGGGCTGTGGCATCGTTGGTCATGGGAATGTTCAGCGCTACCTGGAAGGGTTCACCCAGGTCAAAGTCGACATTTTCCGTGTTACACACAGCAATCTGCCAACCCGAGGTATCCTCGGAGGGCACCGCAAGGGGGCAGACCATATACCGGAATCCCCCCCCGATCTCCTTGTATTCATAATAATACACGAGCGCACCCTCCACTGCGGTGGCGTCAAGCACCGTTAACCCTTCGGCAGCGCTCGCAAGCAGTTCTTCGCGGGAAAAGTCCACGTTCACAATATTGAGACTGATGTGGGAAGAGGTAATTGCACGATAATCGCCCATCAGGACCAGGTGAACCACTTCGGTGGCGTCCTGATCGATCGCGGCAAAGCGGTTCATATCATCCACCTCCACCGCAGCCCCGCCCAGGGTCAGATCGAAACTTCCAGGTCCACCAGCCTCTGTGCCATCCCCGCGAGACACCTCAATGGTCCCCTTGAAAAGCCCCGTCAACACATCCCCGTTCCCCTCCATAAACCCATCGGGGAGCTCACAGTCGAGAGCCAGGTCCGCATATAGCTCTGAGTAAAATGTCTCCCCGTCCACATACTCACCATCAATAATGAACCGACACAGCTCTCCCTCATCCATTTCAGTGAGGCCAGTGCGCGCTGTTATTACCTCCGTATCGCCTGTCATGGCGACATTTCCCCTTGATACAACAACCTCTCCCGGGCTAAAATCAGTGACCCCGGCCATCTCCACCTGAATGGCAGAGGTGCTCTCTCCCGTGTCAACCAGGGTATTGCAACGCCGGTAGAGCCGTACACCGTCGATCCGCTCAAAGTACTCTGTCCGTACATGCACTACAACGTGGATGGCATCGCCCCTCAGAATCTCCTGCCCGGCCTCCTTCAGTGCCAAAAGGCCCGCCTTCTCAAGGTAGACGTATATGGTCGAGTAGGTGCCCGACTGGACATGATTCTCATGGGGGTTGGAGTCTCCACTCACGACACCGATGGTGGACAGTACTATGAGCCCGGTGCCATCGGAGCTGCAGAACTCGGTGATTACCGGGCGCTGGGAATAAAGCACGTCGTCACCATCCACATGGAGCGACATGCCACCAATTCCATCGGTCGCGGTGCCACCCTCCAGCGCCGCATAGGTGTTTATTATCCCCCGTAACTCGTACAGGACCGCCGGATCCCCCACAGGCGTGGAGAAATCCGGTATATTATTAACATTATTTGAGTTGTTTACATTATTGGTATTGTTGCTGTTATTGACATTGTTGTGATTGTTGTCCTCTCCCCCGCTGTCGTCACAGGCACACAAGATGATGGGCAGCACAAAGCAGCTCAGAATAATCAGGGTTTTCATAATTACCTCCAGGGTTTCAAGTTAAGGTCCCAAAGAGCAATATATGAGAATGTAACTGTTTATTCGTCCTGAAACCCGTTTGGGAACCTCCACAAACAGGTTACAGAACTGTCACGCACCTACGCAGAATGCTTGTGTGACATGGATCACACAACTTCATCACAAAAAGATCCCCGCGCCATGTGAGATTCCCACCACCGCACCGATTTTTTCAGAGCTTTGCGTGCTTTTTCCGGAACTCCGATGGAGTCATCCCCGTGACCTGTTTGAATTGAACATGGAAGGCGGATTTGGAGCTAAAACCAGCGTCAAAGGCAATCTCCAGAATGGTCACACCGCAGTCTGCCCGGTCTCGGAGCCTGTCGCACACGTGGGAAACCCGGTAACCATTGACAAACGAATGAAAATTCTGCCCCAAGCGGTCGTTGAGTACCTGACTCAGATCCGCCTGCTTCATCTGGAGTTTTCTGGCCACACGCTTCATGGAGAGCAACGGATCCTGCCAGATGCGCTCCTCTTCCATGAGCCTCCTGACCGCATCCAGCAGCACCTGAGCCTGCTCCTCGTCGAGCCGACGCTCCCCGTATTTCGCTTCGTATTCCTCGATCAGTGCCCGAGTCTCTTCCACCCGGGCCAAAAGCAGCTCCTCCCGCGCACAACAATTCCTCACCGTGTCCAGATGAAATCCCACACGAGCCAGGAGCGATTCCCGGGAGAAGGGCTTGGTAATGTAATCATTCCCCCCGGCCAGAAACCCCGCCTCCACCTGCCCTGTTTCCGAAAGGGCGGTGAGAAAAAGAATGGGCAGGCTCCCCGGACCGTGGACCTTCCTGACCTCCTTGCACAGGGTTATGCCATCCATTCGGGGCATCAGCAG